>JAIXYL010000049.1 GCA_027490265.1 Sediminibacterium sp. | reverse complement strand
GCTTTGTTGTTGCAAACAAAGATTGGTTTTTTGAAAGCTTATGCAGGACCTCAAATGGGTTTTTTAATTACCGCTAAATCTAAAACTGGCAATTTAGAACAAGACGTAAAAAATACGTTTAAAACCACTGAATTATCAGGTGTTATTGGGGCAGAAATGAATTTGCCTTTGCGTTTAATGGCAGGTGTTCGTTACAATTTTGGTATTTCAAATGTGTCTGAAATATCTCAAGGAACCAGCCGACCAGGCATGTATATGCTGTATGTTGGGTTAAGATTACGCAAATAATTGGCCGATCCCCCCTTGGCTGGAACAAGTTAAGTTGACATTATGAAGGTGATAAAGCTTTTTGCGCTTTTAGGGTGCATAGCATTTTTTTCAATACAAGTGCGTGCCCAAAAGAAAGTTAAAGTGAGTATTCAGGTGACTGATGTGCATTTGAAATATTCTAATAAAAGTGGTACCGATCCACGCATTAAATTCTTTAATAAACAAGACAATGCGCTTTTAAACCCTAAAGACAACGAGGGGTTCAATTGTTTTCATTTGGTTGATTTTAAGCAAACGGATGCCATGGTAGATTATGCATTGCTCCCCATTGAATGGGACTTAAGTAATGGCACATCCATTGGTCTTAAAATGGAAGCTTTTGAAAAAAATAAGAAAAAAGGGGATTGTGATTTTGATGGAAGCGGCTTATTCACCAAAGATAAAATGCATGAGTTTGGGGAATGGGCCATTGACCTTAAAACGATTAAGCCGGGTGTATCATCCAACAAAATGACCATTGCAACAGCAGGTGGTAATTTTGCCATCGAATACAAAGTGCAATACACATTGCCAGCCGCAGATCCTATTGTAACCGATGTTCCCTCAGCAAAATATTGCAGTAATACTAAAGTTAAACTAACTACTGGTGCCTCTTTATTACCCAATAAAGAAGATGTATTGTATAAATGGGAGTACCAATTAGAAGGCTCTACAGATTGGAGTTTATTGACGACTACTTCAGTCCCTGAATTACAAGTGTCTATGCCTGATGTATTAAGGGCCGAACCAATGGGTAATCAGAAAGTGAATGTGCGGGTGTCTTTAATGGTAGGCTCGCAATTGGGCATGTCAGCCAATAATGCATTTGTATTCATGCCAGCAGCGCCTTCCATTAAACTAAGTGATATATCGGTTAATAATACTTGTAAAGATTTAAGTGAAGGCGTGATCAATGTCAATAATATCAAAGGCTTTACCGAAAAATATTTGTTGCAATTAAAGCCAACAGATAAATCGGTGAGTACAACAAACGGTAAAGCACAATTTACTGGAGTAGCCAAGGGTGAATACCAACTTGTATTGAGCAATGATGATCAGAACCAAGGCGCTTGTAGTGTCAATTATCCTGTAGTGATTAATGAACACCCTAAATTAGAAGAGCTCAATAAAAAAATCAATGCCATTACATGTAATGGTTTGGCAGATGGGTCTGTGGTTGTGTCTTTAAGAGGCGGTAATCCAGCAGCGCTCCGAGCTAGTATTTTACCTCAGGCTGGCACAGTAGACATTAAAAATCGTGAAATAATTTTCAGTGGATTAACCGCTGGAAAATACATTGTACAAGTATTGGATTCTTGTAATAATAAAATTGAATTCACTGCAACATTAACAGAGCCAGTGGCGGCTAAAATTAATGTGACCAATATTGTGAAGAGTAATTGTACAGAAACACCTAATGGCTCCTTTACGGTGAGCATTACGCAAGGTGTTGGTCCATTCCGATATGTTTTGGTAAAGCGCGACACTAACAAGGAAATTTTCCGTTCTGAATTCACCAATTTGCCAACTTGGATGTTTAATAATTTGGCAGCTGGCGAGTACAGTGTGATGGTCTATTCAAATAATAGCGATGTATGTAAGCCTGTTGAAAGAAAGTTCAGAATTGAAGAATCGGTATTAGAAGTTGACGTTAAGTTAACCAAAGTTGTTTCAGCTACCAGCGAAGATTCCAAGAATGGTATCCTTCATTTTGCTGCAGCCGATGCCAAACTACAATTACAATTTATTCTAACCAATTTATTGAATAATCAGGTATACAGTAATACTACAGGTCAGTTCGACAATATTCCTGCAGGCAGATATGCATTGGCATTAAAGCGCGCAGATACCAATTGTGGCGACATGCAAAAAATTACTGAAATTTTCACGGTTACTGCAACCCCAGTTCAAATTGTAGAAGATACAACTGTTAAAAAAGATACCATGGGTAAAGGCGGTGGCAATTAAAGCATCGCCTTTCCTTATCTTTGTTTTTACGATAAAATAGCAACGTGAAAGCAAAACAAATCATCATTATCATAGCGGCCATTATTTTGGCTGACCAGGCGTCTAAGTTTTACATAAAGCTCAATTTTTACACCGGGGAAGAACACAATGTATTGGGTTCTTGGTTTAGACTGCATTTTGTTGAGAATGAGGGCATGGCCTGGGGTTGGAAATTTGGCGGTGAATTAGGAAAAATTGCCTTGACCTTGTTTAGGTTGGCTGCCGTGATTTGGGGAAGTTTCTTAATTCGCAATTTTATTCGTCAAAAACAACACAAAGGGTTTTTAATCTGCGCAGCGCTAATTTATGCTGGGGCTTTGGGCAATTTGATTGACAGTTTGTTTTATGGGATGATTTTTGAAGCCAGCAATCCATTTACACAAAACGTTGCAACTTTGTTTCCTGCTGGAGGCGGTTATGCAGGTTTGTTTCATGGTAAAGTGGTAGACATGTTGTACTTCCCCATTATAACCAATGCCCAATATCCCAATTGGATACCTATTGTTGGTGGCGAGTCATTTGAGTTTTTTAGACCTGTCTTCAATATTGCGGACATGGCAATTTCTACTGGTGTCATTGCTATTTTAGTTTTTCAAAACAAGTTCTTCAAGAAGCCTGAAGAAGCGGAGCATCATACGATTGTTACCAATGCCGAGGTAAGCGACAAGACCCAGATATTTTAGCCAATTCCATTTTTCTGTAAATATGGAATCTGATATCAGTATTATCAATTTAAATTTCCTTTATGAATAAAATTTTGCTTTTCATTTTTGCAGCAGTTGTGACTGCTTGCAATAGCAATCGCGTGGACACTATTGTACACCATGCTGTTATTTATACAGTTGATTCTGCGTTTACTGTAGTAGAAGCCATGGCTATAAAAGATGGAAAAATTATCGCAACAGGAACCAATGACGCGATTACAAGTCAATACCAAGCAGACAGCATGGTTGATGCAAAAGGTGCAGCAGTGTATCCTGGTTTTATTGATGCACATGCGCATTTTTTGGGCTATGGCACGGCTTTGTTTCAGGTAGCATTATACGATGCCAAAACATGGGAAGAAGCAGTTGACGAAATTGTAGCGTTTGCTAAAGCACATCCAGAGATCAAATTCATTCAAGGAAGAGGGTGGGATCAAAATAAATGGCCGGGTAAAAAATATCCAACCAATGCTTTGCTCAATGAAAAATTTCCTAATACGCCGGTAGTGATTCAAAGGGTTGATGGACATGCGTCCATTGCCAATGCGGCTGCATTAGCAATGGCTGGAATTAAGCCAGGAGACAAAGTGGTTGGTGGTGAGATTCAAACCATTGATGGGGTGCTTACGGGATTACTAATTGATAATGGTGATGCAGCAGTATATGCAAAAATTCCTGCACCAACCCAAAAAGAAATGGCCACTTGGCTTAGCGCAGCAGAAAAAAACTGTTTTGAGCAAGGCTTAACCACCATCACCGATTGCGGCTTAAGTTATCAAGATGTAGACATGATAGATGCATTACACAAAAGCAATCAATTGAATATGCGCTTATATGTGATGTTGTCTGATAATGAGGCCAATTATAATGCGTACTTAAAAAAGGGTCCTTATAAAACCGATAAATTATTTGTAAATGGTTTTAAAGTATATGCTGATGGTGCATTGGGTAGCAGAGGCGCATGTTTGTTAAAGCATTATGCAGACCAACCAGGTTGGGGTGGCTTTTTATTGCGCAATAAATCGCATTACGATTCATTGGCGCAAGTGTTGAGTAAAACCAATTTCCAAATGTGTACTCATGCGATTGGTGACAGTGCCAATAGAGAAATACTCAATATCTACAATAAATATTTAACACCGGGTAACGACAAGCGTTGGCGCATTGAACATGCACAAATTGTGGCACCAGAAGACTTTAAATTATTTGGAACAGTAAACGTAGTGCCATCGGTGCAACCAACACATGGCACCAGTGATATGTATTGGGCAGAAGACCGAATTGGTAAAGAACGCATGAAAGGCGCATATGCCTACAAAGATTTATTAAAACAAAATGGATGGATGCCGCTCGGTACCGACTTTCCTGTGGAAGATATTTCTCCGTTTAAAACATTCTTAGCATCAGTGGTTCGCAAAGATGCAGCGGGCTATCCTGCTGGTGGTTTTCAAATAGAGAATGCTTTAACCCGCGAAGAAACCATCAAGGGCATGACTATTTGGGCCGCTAAAGCAGGGTTCTTAGAAAAGGAAGTAGGCAGTTTGGAAGCAGGGAAGAAGGCGGATTTTATTTTGTTGGATAAAGACTTAATGAAAGTAGCTGAGCAAGATATTCTTAAAACTAAAGTGACTGCAACTTATTTAGGCGGTAAAAAGGTTTATTAATATTCTTCAATGTAAAAGCAAAACATACAATACTCTCGGCCCCCAGATTTCAACTTGTATAACATTCATTACTTCAAAATAGGGGATGTTGAAATCTGGAAAATGTTCGTATTGTATGTTTTGCTTTTTTACATTTAATATATTCAACACTTAAGTT
>JAIXYL010000067.1 GCA_027490265.1 Sediminibacterium sp. | reverse complement strand
CCAGTATTGAATGTGTATTTGAATAAAAAAGATGCTGGGCATGGTAAGTTTTACGATATGACTGAGCCCTTCTTTAAAGGAATGGAGAATGGCTATAAATATTTATTGGCTGGGTTTCTAAAAATTCGTTGGATGGCTTGGGTTGTAGTGGCCATTTGTGCAGGCATCATTTATTATATTGGATCTGGTCTGCAAAGTGAATTAGCCCCTCTAGAAGACCGCAGTAGTATTCGTTTTCAGATGAGTGGTCCTGAAGGGGCCAGCTATGGCTATATGGTTGAAACTGGCGACAAACTGTTGAATTATTTAACCGACTCTGTGCCAGAAAAAGATTTTGTATTCGCTGCTGTGCCAGGCTTTGGTGGCAGTGGTGGCGTAAATGGTGGTACACTCCGTATTAAATTGGTGGAACCCAATCAACGTAATCGCAGCCAATCGGAAATTGCTAAAGTCATTGGAAAAAAATTACCCAGCATCAATAATGCCCGAATTTTTCCGGTTGAAGAGCAAACCATTTCTGTGGGATTGGCTTCTAGAGGGTCTTTGCCGGTGCAGTTTATTTTACAGAATCTTGACTTTGAAAAAATAAAATCGGTTATCCCTAAATTTTTAGAAGAAGCGCGCAAAGACAAAACCTTCCAAAACGTTGATGTCAATTTGAAATTTAATAAGCCTGAATTACAATTGACCATTGATCGGATTAAAGCCAAAGACTTAGGCTTGTCAATTGTTGATGTGGCAGATGTAGTATCAAGTGCATTTAGTGGCAGACGTTTGGCTTATTTTATCATGAATGGTAAGCAATATGAAGTTATTTCTCAAGTAGCTTATAAAGACCGTCAACGGCCTGCTGATATTGAAAAATTATATGTTCGAAATAATCGTGGGGAAAGCATTCCATTAAAAGCTGTTGTTACGATGGAAGAGAGTTCTAATCCGCCTACTTTATTTCACTTTAATCGATTTAAAGCCGCAACGGTTTCCGCTTCTTTGGCAGAAGGTATGACCATTGGGGATGGTGTAAAAGCCATGCGCAGAATTGGTGACAAACTTTTAGATGAAAGTTTTAAAACTGCATTGAATGGTCCTTCGCGTGATTTTGAAGAAAGTTCTTCTAATACAGCGTTTGCATTTGGCTTTGCTTTGATCTTAATTTATTTGGTTTTGGCTGCTCAATTTGAAAGCTTTAAAGATCCATTCACCATTATGATCACTGTACCATTGGCACTAGCTGGTGCTTTATTGAGTCTTTGGGTATTTGATCAAACCATTAATATTTTCTCTCAGATCGGTATGATCATGTTGATTGGTCTTGTGACCAAAAACGGGATTTTAATTGTTGAGTTCGCCAATCAAAAACGAGAATTTGGTCTCAGTAAAAGAGACGCTGTGCTTGAAGCCTCTGCGCAACGTTTGCGCCCTATCTTGATGACCAGTTTGGCTACTGCATTGGGTGCTTTGCCTATTGCATTGAGTTTGGGAGCTGCTGCTACCAGTCGTATGCCATTGGGTATTGTGATTGTAGGCGGTATCATGTTCTCACTTTTGTTGACCCTTTTTGTGATCCCTGCGGTGTATACTTATATTTCTGGCAAACACGATGTTAAGAAAGTAGACATATCAGACTGATTTGCTAAATAGAAAGCATGTAATTTTGTAAAAAAAACAATGCTTAATTCTATAGCAGATATCAGACGGGATTATAAATTGAAGTCTTTTGACGAATCGCATGCTGCTAGTTATCCTTTCGATCAGTTTAAACTATGGTGGGATGAAGCAACCAGTGCAGATATTGACGAAGTAAATGCCATGACTTTAGCCACGGTTGACGCCGAAGGTAAACCTGCTGCAAGAATTGTTTTATTAAAAGGCTATACGCACGAAGGATTTATTTTCTTTACCAATTATGAAAGTGCCAAAGGACAAGACTTAGCCGCTAATCCTCATGCAGCATTGTTGTTTTTTTGGAAAGAGCTTGAACGACAAATTAGAATTGAGGGATTGGTTGAGAAAATTTCTGAGGCAGACAGCGATGCATATTTTCATTCAAGACCCGCTGGCAGTAGAATTGGTGCATGGGTATCTCCTCAAAGTCAGGTTATTCCTAATCGCGCTTTTTTAGAAGACAACTATCAGCAATTATTGGTGAAATATCCAGATGAGCAGTTGGTACCACGTCCGCCACATTGGGGGGGGTATATTGTAAAACCCACCAGTTTTGAATTTTGGCAAGGTCGCAGCAGTCGCTTGCACGATCGCTTAAGATTTGTACTACAATCTAATCATGAATGGGTAAGAGAGCGATTAGCACCTTAAATAGGGGGGCTTATATGGCGTAATCGTTTTTGAGTTGTTCAAATACTGCCAGCATGGTTTGCTGCAGTTGTACACCAAGGCTTGGGATCTTCTCTAATTGTTCACCTGTTTTAGCGTAGAACTCTATGCTCTCTACATTTTTGTACGCATCTTTAATGCCCAAACTGTAGATAGAAGATTTCATGCGATGCGCTAATTGGAATATCTCATTGGTGGATTGGTTGTCAATGGCTTTCATTAAGTTACTGATATCAATAGAGGAGTTTTTAATGAAAACCTGAACAATCTCTTTTATGAACGCTGTATCGTCTTGATCAACACCCTGTAAGGCACTTAAGTCATATAGTTTTTCACTAGTGTTTTTGGTTTCTTTCGATTTAATTTTTTTACTAAAATCTACAGGGCTATTTAATTGTAGTTGTTTCTTAATACAATCAAATAAACCAGATTCTGTAAAAGGTTTCGTGATATAATCGTTAAAACCAGCTTCTGCAAATCGATCGGTATCTTTTTTAAATGCATTTGCGGTTAGTGCTATGATTGGAATAGCTGCTTTACTGGCTTCGCCCATTTGGCGAATCATTTGAGTGGCTTCATAACCATCTACTTCAGGCATATGAATGTCCATTAAGATTAAATCAAAATCTGTTTTCTTCAAAGCGTCGTAAGCTTCTTGTCCATTGCCAACCAGCACCACTTCATGCCCCCATTCTTCTAGTATTTGCTTGACGATGATTTGGTTGATGGTCACGTCTTCAGCAACCAATATTCGTTTCTTGTCAATTGGGGTAAATACTTCCTCTTCTTTGGTTTCTTTCAACATCGACATGTCCCCAATTTGATACGGAATGCGTACGGTAAAACTGGTGCCTTTGTTCAATTGACTTTCAGCTTTGATGGTACCTCCTTGCATTTCAATCAGGTTTTTGGTAATGGATAACCCTAATCCAGTACCACCATATTTTCTGCTTGTTTCTGAAGAAGCTTGCACAAATTCGTTGAATACATTTTGCAGGTTGTCTTCCGATATGCCAATACCCGTATCGCTTACCTTGAATTCAAAGAAAGATTGTGTATTTGATTGATTTAGTTTTGCGGCACTAATGGTAATTCTACCTGTTTCCGTAAACTTAAGTGCATTGCTGATTAAGTTATTCAGTACCTGTCCTAATCTAAATGGATCCCCTATTAATACGGTTTGTGGTTCTAGTTGATTGTCAAAAACCAATTCTAAGCCCTTCTCTTCTATTTTAAAAACAAAGGTTTTTAAGGTTGAAGTAATTTTATCTTCAAGTACAAATGGAATATGTTCTAATTCAATTTTACCAGACTCAATTTTGGTAAAATCTAAAACATCATTCACAATATGCAATAAGTTATCTGCAGATTCTAAGATCAGTTTGGTATACTCTTCTTGCTTTGGATTTAAATTGGTTTTATACAATAGGCCGCCGATTCCGAGGATACCATTCATCGGCGTTCTAATTTCGTGGCTGATATTCGCAAGAAAAACCTCTTTGACCCTACTCGCTCTTTCTGTTTCTTCTTTTGCTTTAATCAGTTCTCTTTCAGCTTTTATTCGATTGGTAATGTCTTGAGAGAAGCCAATAATATATGGTGTGCTTGATGTTTCTTCAACCATGTAATTTTGATAAAGCAAATATATTTGGTCGCCGTTTTTACAGATAATAATAAATACGCCTTCTGCTTTACCCGTAGTGAGTACACTGTTTAAATACTGCTCATCAAAATGTGATACTTTGTCTTGTGGTACAAATTCTTTGATATTTCTACCTATTAATTCTTCACTGCTGTAGCCTATAATATTACAGATAGCGGGATTTACACTTAAAATTTTGCCTTCTAAGTCGTGGGTACAAATTAAAGCCTGACTATAATTGAATAAATCTCTGTAACGCTTTTCGTTCAGAAGTAATTTGTCTTCAATGATTTTTCTTTCAGTAATATTTAAACCAAATCCAATGACAGTTTTTACTTTCCCAGATTCATCTAATACTGGGTATAAATTTCTTAAATGATATTCCTTCGACCCATCCGCTAAGTTTAGCGTTTCTTCCCAGGACAATTGTTTCTTGGATTCAATAACATGATTGAAAATATCTCTTCTGCCTTTTGCAATTTTTGGATCCTTATTTCTATACGCACAATATTCATCGTCTGTTTTACCAATAATCCATTCTCTAATGGCTTGGTCTTTAATGCCAAGTGGATTTACAAATAAATATCGATGTGATGCATCAAAAACAGCAATGTCGGTTGGGATGCTGTTCAGGATGCTTTCATAAAAAATACGTTGTTTATGAAATGCAGCTTCTGTTTCTTTAATCTGCGTAATATCCATGTGGGTACCCAAGACCTTGATCGGGAATCCATTTTCATCTTTGTCTGTTACAACGCCTCTGTCTAGAATCCATTTGTAATTGCCAAATTTGTCTTTGATTCTATATTCAGTATGATGATGGTCTATTTCTTTATTGCGATATTGTTGATCTTGTTTTTCTAATAATGCAATATCATCTGGATGAACCGCCTTCCACCATTGTTCAGCAATACTGTGGGCGTTATTTTCTAATTCAATAAAGGTTCTTTTGCTGTGTGAAAAGCTGGTGACATTTTTTTGATAGTCGTGCATCCATACATTGTCGCCAATTTTTTCTAAAGCAAACAAGAGCTTTTGCTCATATAAATTGCGCCTTGCTTCTTCAATTTCTTTTTTTAAGATATGGGCCTGCAATAAATCAATCTGTGCATTTTGAACAGCAAAGTCATTTTCACCAAATGCATTTTCTTCAATTTCTTTAATAGATGAAAAGGAGGGAGCACCCATAAATACAATTAACTGGCTTTGCTCGATATAAACAAATTGGCCGGTTAAATGCACCAGTTGTGTGCCCTTACTTTGAATAATTAATTTTTCGTGTAAACGCTGTAATAGATAATCGATAATTGAGCCTGAAGAAAAGTCCTCAATGGTAAAATGTTGTACAAATGCATCATTCAATGCATCAGGCATCATTTTACGGATAGATTTTCCACAATCAATAATGATTCCTTCTGAATTTATTTTTAGATGAAAAGGAAACAGTATATCTGACTGTTGCTGATTAAATAATATATCCATCGATTCTACTGGCTATACTTCAAGGTACGATTTATTTATATTCTTTTGGATGAATATGACAACAAAAAAGCCTGCAAAATTTATTTTACAGACTTTTTAATGTAGTTGAAATTTTATTTTCTACCCATTACCTTTTCAGCAGCTGAAACTATAAATGGGGTATCTAATCCGTATTTGGTTAACAGCTCTGTAGGCTTTCCGCTTTCACCAAATGTATCGTTGGTGCCAATCATTTCAATGGGTATTGGAAAGTGCTTGGCAGCTACCTGTGCAATAGCGTCTCCTAATCCTCCAATCACATTGTGCTCTTCCACAGTTACAGCACATTTGGTTTTTGAAATTGATTGAATAATGGCGTCTGTGTCTAATGGTTTAATGGTATGTATGTTAATCACTTCAACACTTATTCCTTTTTCTTCTAAAATTTTGCCTGCTTCAATGGCTTTCCAAACCATATGGCCACATGCAAAAATGCTGACATCGCTGCCCTCACTCAATTGTTGCGCTTTACCAATTACAAAATCAGATCCATCTTCTTTGGTAAAATTGGGCCATTTCGGTCTTCCAAATCTTAAATAGACAGGGCCTTCATATGAGGCAATGGCTTTGGTGGCTGCTTTTGTTTGATTAAAGTCGCAAGGCACAATCACGGTCATACCAGGCAACATCTTCATTAAGCCAATATCTTCTAAAATTTGATGCGTTGCACCATCTTCTCCTAATGTTAATCCAGCATGTGATGCACAAATTTTTACATTCTTTTCGCTATATGCAACACTTTGTCTGATTTGATCATACACTCTACCAGTGCTGAAATTAGCAAATGTTGTGGTGTATGGAATTTTCCCGCCAATGGTCATGCCTGCTGCAATACCAATCATATTGGCTTCTGCAATGCCCACTTGTACAAAACGATCCGGAAAGTCTTTGATAAACGGTCCTAGTTTTAATGAGCCTGCTAGGTCTGCAGTTAGTACCACTACATTCGGGTTTTCTTTCCCTATTTCATGTATACCTTCCCCAAATCCTCCACGGGTTTCCTTTTCATTCAGTACTTGAATATCTTTTAATTTCATAGTCTTTTGTTTTGCTAGAATGCTGCAAAGTAAACACTTTTTTATATGGCTTCCTGTACATTTCCTGTTCTTTTGAGTACGCCCCAATGTTGCAATTCACCTTTTACAGCTTTTCGCATGGTTCTAAATAAAACCACTAATAATAACCATCGATAAATCACCCTTTGTGGAATTAACCAAATTAGTTTCCAGAATGGTTCTTTTTCTGCAATAAATGCAAAGCTGGCCAGTAATAGGTCTACGCCTAAGAATATGGCATAATAGAAGCCAATTTCTCCTGCACTGCCTGTGAGTAACCCAATGATCATTAATAGGTCGGCAAATGGGGCAAACAATGGTATTATATATTTGAATAAAAGAATGTCTGGCAATGCAATAAAGCCTAGTTTAGGAAAATTAGTATTAAACAATGCATCACGATTCTTCCAAAACGTTTGTAATACGCCAAATGTCCATCTGAATCGTTGACTCATAAACTGTTTGAGTGTTTCAGGTGCTTCAGTCATGGCTATGGCACTGTTTTCGTTCGCTATGGTATAACCATTCCGCAGAATTCTAATGGTCAAATCACAGTCTTCAGCCAAAGTATCAGATGTAAATCCACCGGCTTCTTCAATGGCTTTCTTAGAAAATGCCCCAATAGCACCAGGTACAACCGTAATGGCATTAAAATATCCAAATGCTTTTCGATCAATATTTTGAGAGGTAATGTATTCAATGCTTTGCCAACGCGTCATGATGGTTCTATCGTTCCCCACTTTTACATTGCCCGCCACTGCACCAATATTGTCCTCATTAAAATGCATCATGAGTTTACTGACTGCATCTGGTTTTAATTTGGTATCGGCATCAATGCAAACAACATAGTTGGCTTTACTAACCGCAATGCCATAATTCAGTGCAGAAGCTTTACCCCCATTGATTTTATCGAGTATGGTAATATTAGGATGGTTTTCAAAAGCGGCACATATGACGCTTAATGTATTGTCCTTGCTGCCATCATTTACAAAAATGATGTTGAAATTAGGATAGTCGCATTTCAATAAATTGTTTATAGAACTGACTGCATTGACTTCTTCATTATAAGCCGGCACTATTATTGAGACCAATGGGCTATTGGCTAAAGGCAATAATATTTTGTTGCGCTCTCTTTTTCTAGCAAGGATGGCAGTGATTAATACAATCAATAAACGAATACTGCCAAGTGTTAAAAACAATAAAAATATGGCATTGAATATTTTGCCTAAATAGTAACCCGCTTCTGCTAAAAAATAATTGAATCGGAGCAAATAGTTTTCCTTGTAATTGGGAACGGGCGGCATAACATCGTCCCTTGTTTTTCCCATTAAATCTGCTACCGTTGTAAACTTGTAACCTTCTTTATGAAAATATTCGATGATTTTTGGAAGCGCATCAACTGTGGCACTTCTATCGCCACCTGCATCGTGTAATAAAATAATATTTCCCCGATCTTTCTGTCTGACCACTCTGTTAAACACACTATCGCCGTTGAAATGCTTGTCTTCATCTATTTGCCAATCTAATGGATCTATATTTTCTCCGATGGTTAAATAATTCTTCGTTCTACTCAATGCAACTGGTACCAATTCTTCCATAGTTTCTGGTCGACTGTCTGCATTAAATGGTGCCCTAAACATGATAGTACTTCGCCCCGTGATGGCTTCAATTAATAATTTGGTAGCATCCATTTCTAAAAAAGCCCGCTGTCTGCTAACCGTAGCCATATTAGGGTGAGTAAACGTATGGTTACTGATTTCGTGCCCAGAATTATAGATGCGTTTAACCAATGGAATATTCTTTTCCGCTTCAATACCAACAATAAAAAAATTAGCCACCACATTGTATTTGTCTAAGATGTCTAAAATTTGTCTGGTATACATCGGATGTGGTCCGTCATCAAATGTCAAGACCATTTTTTTCTCAGTAGACTTTCCAAATTGTTTCACCACAAACATGGATGGCAATGTGTCGTAAAACTCTTCCGATATCAACATCCATTCTGTATCCAATTCAGTTCTGATATGACCTGGTGTTGGGGTTGAAATCACATCTAAAATTTCACCTTCTCCCATAAAGTCTACATCATTGCTTGTTTCTACTTTGGTGAATTCTTCGAAATTAAATTTCTGAACAGAGGCTTTGTTCATGGGTAAATGGTAAAAATCCCAAAGCCGACTGTCTTCACTGCCCATTCTCCACAATGCAGTACCCGCTAAGCCATATTCTGTTGAAAAACGCAGTGCATTAAAATTGGTAGCTGCATCTGTAAAATGCACTTCTCTTTCATGTCCCACTTTGTCTTTATAGGTAAAGTATAAATTGTATGAATCGTTATCGTAAGTAATCTTACTGCTGTTTTCTTTGGCAATACTCAATGCTTGTTGGTAGGTTACATCCGCGCCCTCTCCACCTTTGGGCCAATCATATCCAAAACCTGCCAAACACAATACCAATTTGGGTATGGGCACTTTTTGTACGATTTGATCAACGGCGGCTTCAATCCATTTTTGACCACTGATAGGCCCTGGTTTAGTACTGGATGTGTATTGATCGTAAGCCATTAAGAAAATATAATCTGTATGGGTCGCCAATGCTTTATAATCATAGTCTTCATTAAACGGCATCACATCAATAGAGGTTAATAATCCACCTGCATGAAATCGCTCTGATAATTGTTTTAAAAATTGTGTAAGTACGCGGTTATCCTTTTCAACCAACTCTTCAAAATCAATATTGATGCCGGTAAAACCTTCTGATTTTATCCACTTGTATAAGTCGTTAATCAATTTGTTTCGCTTTGTTGGATCATTGATAATTCTGCCAACCACTGCGCCATCCCATTTGCCATTGATATTATTCGTGAGCATCGGCATCACCCTAAGCCCCTTGGCTTGCTTAATTAAATCGTAGCCCCGTTTGTCTTTTCGAATGATTAAAGAGTCGCCTTTGGGATCAAAAAACAACCACTCTGGCAACACTAAATTGAGTTTGTTGATATGTCTTCTTAATGAAAAAAATGCTTGTGGATCCCAGTCAACATAGAATGCTGCTCTAATGCCTAATGAATCACTAAATAGTTTTGAATTAGACAGTCTGATGGCGCTATCATTTTGGCCACAACCTTTTCCAGCTGACCATTTATCATCAATAAATTTTCTGAAGCCTTGGTATTCTTTGGCAATAGAATCAGCATTGTCGTCTGATACCAAAATCTTTTTGAAAACACTGCTTTGTAATATTGGCACTGTAGGAACATAAGCAGTCCGCAATGCAATGATGACCGCAATAATCGTGATCACAAACAAAAACAACAATAAGCGAAACGTCCATTTAAAACGTTGCCATCTGGTTGGGTTGTTGGTTTGAAAAATTTGCTTGGATTCCTTTGCCATTAATTGCTTAAAAATTAATATTTGCTCTACAAAGTTAATGCCATTCAATGGCAGCAACACTACCAACCAGGTGGTATTAATTTTTAAGCATATGCAGGAATAGCTTAGCCTTCAAAAGTGCTATAGAAATAAGGCGTTTTGGCCTCAAACTCAGCAGCACAAGTATCTACCATTTTGTAAACGCGGGTGATACCAAGGGCTTTTCTTTTTTCATACACGGCATCTTCGGTGCAGTGGCCATTCAGTATTCTTGAAATCTGCTCGTCTCCAAAGCCCATTTTCTTTGCTTCCTTTAACAAATCGGTTGGTAAGCTTTCCAAAGTATGGGCTGCCAATGATTTTTCAATTTGACAAATGGCTTGAATTTGATACAGAAACCAACGATCAATGCCGGTTGCTTGCGCAATGGATTTAACTGTAGAACCCTGCATTAATGCATCTTTTATGCGGAAAATGCGATCCCATTTCGGGGTCTTGATGTATTCTACAATTTCTTCGCTCTTCATTAAACTCTTGCCATAATAACCCAAGCCCACCGCTTCATTCTCTAAACTTTGACAAGCTTTTTGTAAAGCTTCTGGGAAACTTCTTCCAATGGCCATTACTTCTCCAACACTTTTCATTTGTAAGCCCAATGTATCATTGGCTCCTTTGAATTTATCAAAATTCCAACGGGGCACTTTTACAATAACATAATCTAGAGCTGGTTCAAAATATGCCGAAGTAGTTTGGGTTATTTGATTCTTCAATTCATCCAAAGAATAACCAATGGCTAGTTTGGCAGCAATTTTAGCAATCGGATAACCAGTTGCTTTTGAAGCAAGTGCTGAAGAACGACTTACTCTTGGGTTGATCTCAACTGCTATTAATTCTTCAGTTGCTGGGTTTAAGGCAAACTGTACGTTGCAGCCTCCAGCAAAATTTCCTAATGAGCGCATCATCAACATCGCTTTATTGCGCATTTCTTGAAACGCAGTATCACTTAGTGTCATAGCTGGCGCTACGGTGATAGAGTCGCCCGTATGCACACCCATTGGATCTAAATTCTCAACTGTACAAATAATGACTACATTATCATTGCAGTCTCTTAATAATTCAAGTTCGTATTCTTTCCAACCTAAAACGGCTTTTTCAACCAATACTTCGTGTATAGGTGAGGCTTTCAAGCCCTTTTCAAGTGCAGCATCTAAGTCTTCTTTGCCATGTACAAATCCACCTCCTGTTCCACCAAGGGTGAAAGAAGGACGAATAACCAATGGGAATCCTATTTCTTGTGCAAATTCCTTACCTTCTAGGAAACTATTAGCCACCCGACTTGGCGCAACCGCCATCCCTATTTTTACCATTAATTGGCGAAACTGCTCCCGATCTTCTGCAGTATCGATGGCTGCAACGTCCACACCAATTAGTCTGCAATTGTATTTTTCCCAGATGCCCAATTCATCTGCTTCCTTGCAAAGATTTAATGCAGTTTGACCTCCCATGGTTGGCAAAACAGCATCTATATCATTTTCTTGTAATATCTGTTCAATGCTTTCAACAGTTAATGGAAGCAAGTAAACCCGGTCGGCCATCATGGGGTCTGTCATAATGGTAGCCGGATTACTGTTAATAAGTATTACTTTTATGCCCTCTTCACGGAGACTTCTGGCTGCCTGAGAGCCTGAATAGTCAAATTCACAAGCTTGTCCAATGATAATAGGTCCTGAACCTATGATAAGCACCGATTTGATTGATTGATCTTTAGGCATAGTAGTTGTAGAGATAAATTGTGCAAATGTAAGGCCGCTACTGTAAATGTGGCTAAAAATTATACGAATTCAAATATTAATTTAAACAATAGAAATGGCAGTATTAAAAGAAGGAAGCAAGGCGCCAGCATTCAAAGCGCCTGATCAAAATGGGAATATGGTGGCTTTGTCTGATTTTAAAGGGAAAAAAGTGATTCTTTATTTTTACCCAAAGGATGATACACCGGGTTGTACGTCTCAAGCTTGCAACTTAAAAGACAATTACGCATTATTAATCAAGAAAGGATTTCAAGTAGTAGGCATAAGCGTAGACAGTGTTAAAAGTCATAAGAAATTTGAAGAAAAATACGCTTTACCCTTCCCATTAATTTCTGATGAAGAAAAAAAGATTGTAGACAAATACAATTTATGGGGCGAAAAAAAGTTTATGGGTCGTACGTATATGGGCACTACCAGAACAACATTCTTAATTGATGAAACTGGTGTCATCCGTAAAATCATTGCAAAACCAGACACCAAAAATCATACTGAAGAGGTTTTGGCAGCCTGGGAAAGCATTTAATCAATAAATTTTTTAATACAGCCAATAAAATGGCTTTTTCTGCGTTAAAGGCAAGGAAAAACCTGCATATTAATGCCTAAAAAGAAGGAGCCACTCAAGCAAATACATTTGTTTATGGTACCGCCACAAATACCATCGGACGACAATAGGCGTTTGAAGGAACTCTATCGATATGAGGTATTGGATACCTCATATGAAGATGAGTTCAATGATGTGGTGCAATTGGCTGCTACTATTTGCAAAACCCCAATTGCCTTGATCTCTTTGATTGATGCCAATCGGCAATGGTTTAAGGCAAGATTTGGATTAGACCTTAAAGAGTTTCCTAGAGACATTTCTTTTTGTGGGCATACGATTACAACGGATACCGCTATTTTTGAAATACGCGATGCAACCCAGGATGAGCGTTTCTTAGACAATCCCTTAGTAGTTGGGGAACCATATATTCGTTTTTATACTGGTGTTCCTTTAATTAATCGGAATGGCTTTAAAGTGGGTACGATATCTGTTATGGATACCAAACCTGCCGAATTAAATGAAGAGCAAATTTTTACCCTGCAAACCCTTGCCAGACAAGTGGTGAAATTGTTGGATCAAAATTTATTGAATAAGCAACTTGAACAGCACCAAGAGAAATTACAACAGCAGATGGAAATGCAAAATAGAATCTTATCTATTATTGCACATGACGTTAGAAATCCTATTGGCGCGGTGAAATCAATCATTGAGTTGAATTCTCGCAAAATTTTGAGTCAGCACGATTCTGTTGAACTGATGAATATGGCAGGAAAACAAATCGACGGAACAGTTGAATTGTTGAATAATCTGGTTGATTGGGGGTCTATGCAAATGCGTGGTCAGGGTTTTGAGAAAGAGAAAGTACATATGCGTACTTTGGTGAGTAATATGTTCAAGAGCTTTGAAGTCATGGCTTCATTAAAGTCGAATATAATGGTCAATTTGGTAGATGAAGACTTGTTTATTAAGTCTGAAATCAACTCAATGCGATTCATCTTAAGAAACTTGATCAGCAACGCTAATAAATTTACTAAGGAAGGTGTTATCACTGTTTACGCGCATAAAGAAGAAACGCAAATCATGCTATCAGTAAGCGATACAGGGGTAGGTATGTCCGAAGACGTCAAAGAAAAACTGTTTGATGGCGAACATTATCAAAGTACAACAGGTACAGGTGATGAAAAAGGATCAGGATTGGGATTGATTCTTACCAAGGACTTTATTCATATGTTGGGAGGTTCAATTAAAGTAGAGAGTACCATTGATAAGGGTACCTCTGTTTATTTATACTTTACTGATTAGCTGAATAAGGTATAGACCAACCAACTCATTCCATAAGCAAGAACGGTCATATATATCAACTGTATGGTTGGCCATTTCCAAGATTTAGTTTCTCTTTTAACAACGGCCAATGTACTCATACACTGCATAGCCAAAACATAAAACACCATCAACGATAACCCTGTTGCTAGCGTGTATACTTTCTCTCCATTTGCATGCGTTGCTGCTTGTAATTTCTCTCTTAAACTTTGATCATCTTCCTCATCTACACTGTATAATGTAGCCATTGTTCCCACAAAAACTTCTCTAGCTGCAAAAGAAGTGATCAACGCAATGCCAATCTTCCAATCATACCCCAATGGCGCAATAGCAGGTTCTATACTTTTACCTAACAATCCTGCATATGAATAAGACAATTGTTCGGTTGACAATAATTTTTGAAGTGAATCTTTGGCATTAGGATGCTGTTGCATCAGCACCGCGTATTTGGCTTCGGTCTGTGCCATTTTATCACCTGGTCCGAAGGAACTTAAGAACCAAAGCAATAAACTAATCACCATGATGACTTTACCAGCATCTGTTACAAAGATTCGGGCTTTTTCAATCATGGTAATGCCCGCATTTTTCCAGCGTGGCGCTCTGTACATGGGCAATTCTAAAATGAAAAAACTTTTCTCTTTTATATTGATAAAGAATTTCATGATATAGCTCACTAACAAAGCCATAATGGTGCCAAGCAAATACAATCCCATCATTACCAAACCTTGTAAACTTAGAAAACCGAAATAATATTTTTCTTCAATCACCAAGGCAATTAATATGGTATATACAGGCAATCTGGCGCTACAACTCATCAAAGGTGTAATCATGATGGTGAGTAGGCGTTCTTTTTTATTTTCTATATTTCTTGCCCCCATAATGGCAGGCACAGCACAAGCAAAGCTGCTGATCATGGGCATCACACTCTTCCCGTTTAATCCTACTTTGCGCATTAATTTATCACTTAAAAAACTAATCCTGGCCATATAGCCTGTGTCTTCTAAGATGGTAATCAATCCAAATAGAATCATGATTTGTGGCACAAAAACCAAAATCCCACTTAAGCCAGCTACAAAACCATTGATGAGTAAATTACTCCACCATACTTCTGGTAAATGGTCCGATAACCATCCTGCTAATGCTGCAAATCCCCATTCTATGCCATCCATCGGATAGGTAGCCAACCAGAAAATACTTTGAAACAATAAAAACAACACAGAGAATAAAATCAAATACCCCCAGGTTTTATGCATTAAAATATTGTCTAGTTTTTCAGTGAACAGCTTCTTTTCTAATGGGCCAGTTTCAAGCACATTTTTTTGCATAATCTGACGAATCCTAGTATAACGCTGCATGATTTCTTCTGCCTGCGTTTTAGTGGTATTGAATTGATGGTCAGATGAGATCTTGTTTAAAATAGTATGTGTGGATACATCTTGTAAAAGCTCCTCGTGATTAATTAAGTGATGTATGCATGCATAGTCGCTCCACTCGGGGAATGCTTGTTTTACACTGGCAACAGCAGCTGGCGCCAATGTTGCAGTGTCCATAAAATCTCTTTGCTTGTAACTTGCGTCGGGTTGAATTTTTGCAATTACTTTTTTTAATTCGTTCAGCCCTTTATTTTTTCGAGGATTTACAGCTACTACTGGAATACCTAAATCTGCAGCTAAACCATTGATGTCAATTTTAATATCTTTCTTAGCTGCTAAGTCGTTCATGGTTAAAGCCATGACAACTGGAATTTTCAAATCAATGATCTGCGAACAAAACAGCAAATTTCTTTTTAAGTTACTGGCATCGGCCACTAATATGATTAAATCGGCTTTAATGTCTTCGTCCGCTCCCATTAACACTTTATAGGCCACCCATTCATCCGCCCTTCTAGGGTATAAGCTGTATGTGCCAGGTAAGTCTATTAATTCAGCCTTTCGATTGTCTTCCAAAGAAAAACTGCCTGTTTTTTTATCAACTGTTACGCCTGGGAAATTACCTACCTGTTGATTAAGCCCTGTAAATGCATTGAACAGCGAGCTTTTTCCGCTGTTAGGGTTACCAACCAATGCTATATGAAGTGTTTGATTTGTCAAGGTTGCAAAAGTAGGTGGGCAAATCCGCAGTTGGTTACGAGATTGGGAACAGAATTAAGAAATGATGACGGTTCATTTACAAATATGTTCCTTCAGCAGCTTACTTTTGTTATATAAAGATCAGAATATGAAAAAGTGGATGGCTATTTTAGTATTGATGCCCATTTTAGTGGAAGCCCAAAGTAAGCGTAAGTTGCGCATAGCGGCTGAAAAAGAGCAGGCACTGACCGTATCCAACTTACAAAAACATGTTCAATATTTGGCAGACGATAAGCTAGAAGGTAGAAGAACTGGTACTGCAGGTGAATTAATGGCTATGGAGTATCTGGTTCAGCAATACAAGCAATTAGGCATTGATCCAAAGGGATCCAATGGTTATGTGCAAGAATTCGAGATCAATGAAGGCTTACAAATTGAATCGACTAGTTATTTTAAAGTCAATAACCAACAGCTTGTTGTAAATGAAGCGTACTTCCCATTAGCATTTAGCGCCAATAAAATGGTAAAAGGGGCACCTGCCATTGCATTATCTGAAGCAGGTCAACCTTGGTTTAAAGATTTAAAAGACATTTTAGAGGAAAACAAATCGAATCCTCATTTTGACATTGAAGAAGCAATAAAAAAAATGGCCAATGATGCTGCCAATAAAAAAGCAACAGCATTAATCCTTTACAATACATCTTCACTGGTGGACAATGTACAGTTTAATAAAAATGACAAGTCTGCGCCTGCTTCCATTCCAATTTTATTCATTCAAAAAAAAGCACAGCAACAATATTTTTCGGATCCTGCTGCAACGTTGCAGGTTGAATTGAACGTTGCGTTGAGTACTAAAATTCGTAAGGCGCGAAATGTAGTGGCCTGGATCAATAACAATGCACCGCATACTGTTATTTTAGGTGCGCATTATGATCATTTAGGATTTGGAGAAGATAAGAATGCCTTGGATGCAGTTAATGAAGTGCACAATGGGGCTGATGACAATGCCAGTGGAACTGCAGCATTATTGGAATTGGCCAGAAAATTAAAAAAGCAGTCACCGCCTTCCAACAATTATTTACTAATGCATTTTTCAGGTGAAGAATTGGGTTTAATGGGCAGCAAGTATTGGTTAGATAATCCAACTGCAACCGTTACAGCGAATTATATGATTAATATGGATATGGTGGGCAGATATGATACCGCCAGAAAATTAACCATTGGTGGTTATGGTACTTCTCCTGAATGGGGCAACACCATCCCAGTATTGGCTAAACAATTCGCTTATAAAATTGACAGTGCAGGTACTGGACCAAGTGATCATGCCAGTTTTTACAGAAAAGACATGCCTGTTTTATTCTTTTTTACTGGTAGTCACCCGGATTATCATAAAGCGTCAGACGACTGGGATAAAATCAATTATGCGGGCATCCATGATATTGTGAATCTGGTTTACAATATCGTGCAAACAACCGATAACAAAGGGAAGCTTGCATTTACCAAAACCAGAGAACAACAAATGGGAAGAAGCACGCGTTTTACGGTGAGTTTGGGGGTAATACCTGATTATGGTTATACTGGTACAGGTATGCGAATTGATGGGGCGAGTGCAGGTAAACTTGCTGAAAAAATTGGATTAAAAGCAGGGGATATTCTGTTGCAATTGGGTGATTATAAATTTGTAGACGTCAACAGTTATATGCAGTCTTTGTCTAAATTTAAAAAAGGTGATAAAACCAAATTGACTTATAAAAGAGGATCAGAAGAGATTACGGTTGAGCTAGAGTTTTAATAAAGCTTATGAAACTTAAATTAGATGTAGACGAATTAAACGATGATTTTTTTGAAGACACGCGGTTACTCGGTATTACTGCAACTTTAAAAAATTATCAATTTTGTATGCAGCTCAATACCAATCTTGGATATGATTTCAGATTGAATCCAGACATTGAAATTCATCTGCGAAAAAAAGAAAGAAGCTATTATTTTTCAATTTATCAGTACAAAGAATTTAACTCACCGCTTACACACTATTTATACCAGAATCAGTTTGATGGTGAATATCTGTTGCCAGAATTCAAGCATATGGATTTTATCTGGTTGATGAAATACGATTTGGTGGATGACGATAAATGCAACTGGATTAAGCAAACAGTTCGCAACTTAAATGGTGTTCAACTGGTAGCAGAATTAACCAATGAGCAAATTAAAAACAAAGGCAATATGGTATTTTAATGGCTTGGTGATGCAGATACTGTTATGCATTTTTCATTGCGTTCTGTTAATTGACCAATTGGTTGTATAAATTGTCCAAGCCCGTTTTCTACTAAAACCTGTTGCACCAATTTGATTGCATATGGCGCTACCGCAATCAATAATCCACCATTGGTTTGGGGATCGGGTAAGATTGAAAACGCCTGCATCACATCAACCCCTTTGTCAAAGCCAACCTGACTGCTGTATGCATTCCAATTTCTGTATGTTGCATCTGGTACAATCCGTTTGAGTAAATAAGCTTTGGCTGCTTCAATAATGGGTACTTGATTATAAAAAATGGTTGCACTTAAACTACTCCCTTCAGCCATTTCCATTAGATGACCAATTAAGCCAAAACCAGTGACATCTGTCATGGCATTCACCCCTTCAATGCTACCTAATATTTCACCTACTTTGTTTAATTGATTCAATTGATGAATCAGTATCTCTAAATCTTCGGATGTTAATTGGCCTTTTTTTTGAGCAGTTGATAATATACCCACCCCCAACGGTTTGGTTAAAAACAATACATCGCCTGCTTTGGCTGTATTGTTTTGTTTGAGGTGTTTGATAGGAACTATACCATTGACGGTTAATCCAAACAGAGGTTCAGTTGTATCTACACTATGGCCTCCAGCCAATGGTATACCCGCTTCAGCACAGATGCTTCTGCCGCCTTCAATTACTTTTTGCGCTATCTCGGGGGATAGTTTATCAACAGGCCAACCCAATATTGCTAATGCCATGATTGGCTTACCGCCCATGGCATATACATCACTTATGGCATTGGCAGCTGCAATTCTTCCAAATTGATAAGGATCATCCACAATGGGAACAAAAAAATCTGTCGTGCTAATCAAGGCACGTCCATCGCCTAAGTCATATACAGCTGCATCATCCTTACTGCTATTGCCAACCAATAGCGCTGGATACTGTGCTTGAATGATATCTGTATGAAGAATCTTATCTAAAACAGCAGGTGCAATTTTACAACCACAACCAGCGCCGTGAGAAAATTGTGTGAGTTGAATATCAACCATTGGGATATTTTGAACAAAAGTAACACCTATTCCTTCAACCTATATAAACAAGAAAGCTGCATGGAAACATGCAGCTTTAATCCCCCCTCAAAAATTCATAGTTATTTTAAAATAAGTGTCTAATACCCCAATACTAGAGACACTGTATAACATTGAAATTGGGTATAGTAAAGATGGGTTTTATTCAAACTCCAATTTGTGTTTTTTCACCAAACCCGCTGTTTATTTCATGAACCCCCTGTTTTATTCCATGAATCCCATCTCTTTGTTTTTAAACTAAGTTTATATTAAATTGTTCTTTAATTGATTCCTTGGATGCGGCCAAAGCTGATTTTTGTTGTTGTCTTTTTTTTGTCAAGCCATATATTGGCACAGTTTCCTTATACCCAAAAGTTTACTTATCCTGCACAATTACCTACTCAAGTAATCTATGATATGTTGGCTGATCAAAAAGGCTATATATGGTTAGCTACCGATAAAGGGTTATTCCGGTTTAATGGCAGAACATTTGTCAAAATCCCTTTTGATTTTACCAGCATGCAAGCTGTTAGTTATTTGCAAGAAGATCCTCAAGGAAGAATTTGGTGCATGAATTTTTACAAAGAGTTATTCTCTTTACAAAATGATACACTGCGTAATTATTATTTTAAAGACAAACGCATCAAGAATGAATCTGTCATTGTAAACTATGCAGTCACAAAGCATCATAT
This sequence comes from Sediminibacterium sp., assembly GCA_027490265.1. Lineage (GTDB taxonomy): Bacteria > Bacteroidota > Bacteroidia > Chitinophagales > Chitinophagaceae > Sediminibacterium. Next base: position 2,924 of record JAIXYL010000067.1, on the reverse strand, counting down.
CTGGTGGGCCTCATTAGAAAATTTATACCAGATTGATAAGTTTACGGGAAAGACTGTTCAAAAAATTTATTCACCTGAATATCTGGGAATTACATCATTAATGAATAATGGGGAAGAAGTAGCTGCATATGGTGCAAAAGGTTGGTTGTTTAGGTATCCATCTTCCAAACCTGCTTGGGTAAAAACCAGTTTCAAGTACAACGACACCAGAATGATGTCGTCTGGGAATAAAATATATGGCACTCAAATTGGCAAATTAAGGTTGCCTGCATTTACCATCACAAAGGGGCAACTCAATATTACCAAACCATTCGATATACCTGAAGAGACTTTTGTTTTTCATTTTGCTTCAACTGGTCCAAAGGAACAATGGATTTGTACCCAAACAGGCGCATACTTATGGGATGTTGAAACGGGTGCTACTCAATTGATGTTCCCCAGTCAAAGTATTACTGATATTGTTAAGGACTATCAAGGTAATTATTGGATTAGTACACTTGACAATGGGTTGTTTGTTTGTCCTTCATTAAACAATAAATTATATACTATTCACCAAGGAGCTGGTTTTGATAATTTATCAAGGGTTACAACCATTAATAAAGACACCATTATTACTGGTAATACTAAAGGATTCTTGACTGCATTTCGATTAAGCAATGCTCAACGCTTGTATTATTCTATGCCTATTTCTACAGAAATTCAGTTTATTAAATATGACGATGAAGACAAAGTGGTTTTTACCAATAGAGGCATTATAGGATTGAATAATTCAACACCAATTAAAATGGCCGATTATGGTAAAAGTGTAACAAGAGATCATTTAAATAATTTAATTGTAGCATCATATAATCGAACCTATGTTTTAAATAATCCTTTAGGAAATACACCTGATGCTACGCCAGATACAACCGGTATACCTTTGTACAGTCGTTACATGCGAAATGACATTTTTAGAAAAGGCTTGCGAATACCCGTTTTTAGAAACGCCCGAAGTTCAAATATTTTGTTGTCTAAAACCGGAAAACATTTCTGGATTGCTTACTATGACGACTTGTATCGGTATTGTTTTAGTGACAGCACTTTTATTATTCGAAAAAAGAATCATCAAAAATTAGTGGCTCGAACACTTTTTGAAACGAGTGATTTATTATTATTGGTTGGCACTTCCAATGAAGGTTTGTATGTAATTCAACATGATCAAATCATCAAACGATACCATATTGGCAATGGCTTGAAAAGCAATAATATCAAGTCAATTAAAGAACGAGATGGTAAAATATGGGTGAATACAGATGAAACTTTGCAGATTATTGATTTAAAAACAGGCAAGATTTCCAATGTTTTAGATGAGTATGGTTTAGTAGGTTTAACTGTCAATGATTTTTCGTTGCATCCTGATAAATTACTTTTGGCAACCACATCTGGTTTGGTTGTAAATGATTATCGCGGAAAACCTATCAATGAAGCGATTTACTTCCCGTCTATAAAAGCAGTGTCTAATGGGATAGAAATTGAACAAAACCAATCATTAAGCGCCAATCAAAATAATATCAGTTTCTTTTTTGATGCAATTCAATATAAGATACCAACCAATTTAACCTATCGGTATAAGCTTGGCGGCATTGATACTGCTTGGAAAACATTAAGTTACAATATCAGTACACTCAATTACTACCAATTGCCATATGGATCTTATCAATTTCAAATACAAGCATTTGATAAAAATGGTATATACAGCAGTGAAATAAAATCTTATGCATTTACCATAGTTAAACCTATTTGGTTGCGATGGTGGTTTATTGCCAGTATCGTCTTAATGATTATTGGATTGATTGTTTTATTCTTCAAAGTTTGGTCAAAGCGTTTGATGGTAAGACAAGGATTAAAAGAACGATTGTTTAAAAGCCAATTAGTAGCTATTCGCTCTCAGATGAATCCACATTTTATTTACAATGTTTTAAATACTGTTCAGGGTTTGTTATATGATAATAGAAAAACAGAAGTGGGTAATCTATTGGGTAATTTTAGTGATTTGATGCGCAAAACCTTACAAGCCAGTGATCGACAATTGCAAACCTTGAAAGAAGAAATTGAAAATATTTCATTGTATTTAGAATTAGAAAAAGCCAGATTCGATAAAAATTTTGAATTCCATATTCAACTTGACTTAAAAGATGATGCTTCAGATATTATCATTCCTTCTATGTTAATTCAACCCTTTGCAGAAAACGCGGTAAAGCATGGGTTGATGCATAAGAATGGTAAGAAAATCTTGACATTAACTTTTGTGCAAAATACGGGCGGGTTGAATGTGTATATTGAAGACAATGGCATTGGAAGAAAACAATCATTTCAAATTAATCAACGTAATAAAAATAAACCCAAAAGCTTTGCTACCAAAGCCATAGCGGAAAGGATTGAATTGTTTAATCGGTTGTATAAGCAAAAGATAACCCACCATGTGGAAGACCTCTTTGACGATCATTTCAACGGCAGCGGTACGTTGATACATATGTATATACCCAATTATAACAATGAAATATTGGACTTATAAAGTGTTACTTTAGAAATTTGATCAGTTGATTAACTTAGCATAATATGGATTTGATAAAAGCGATAATTGTAGATGATGAACCCAATGCAAGAAAAGCATTGAGAGGATTACTGTCAGATCATTTTGAAGAAGTGCAAGTTGTTGCAGATTGTAGTGATGTACCTGAAGCTGTTAAAACCATTAATCGGCTAAAACCAGACTTGGTTTTTTTAGATATTGATATGCCTGGCTACAGTGGTTTTGAATTGCTAAATTTTTTTGAAGAGCAACAAATTTGGTTTAAAATTATTTTTGTTACAGCATATAGTGAATATTCTTTGAGAGCTTTTGAAAGTTCGGCAGTAGATTATATTTTAAAGCCTGTAAGACT
>JAIXYL010000096.1 GCA_027490265.1 Sediminibacterium sp. | reverse complement strand
TAATCGGCTGGCATGTCTCCTGTTAAAAAAACATCCACTGTAATGGTTGAATCAATGCTTTCAAGCAATGTTACCGTTGATGGACTTAGGGTGAACCGCTTATCTGCTGTGAGGTCTAAACGTTGCGTCAGCATTGATCCCAGCGTTGAAACCAATACAAACAACATGGCAGCGATGCCAATAGGTTTAAGTTTTTTGAACTTAACCGATAATTGCAATTGGGTTAAATAGAGAAAGAACACAATCACAGCAAGAAAGTAAATAATGTCTGAAGCGGCCAACACACCCCTACTAATATTGGCGGCGTGCATTTGTATGCCCAACAAATCAATATAATAATCCGCTCCATTACTAAAACTTGGCAATTTGGCAATGGCACTAAATCCGGCAAACAATGCAAAAGACAATAAAGCACCTAATCCAAATGCTGCAATGGTATTGTTGGTGACGCTGCTTGCATAAATACCTACAGCAGCAAATACACCAGCTAACAAAAACAAACTGATATAACTGCCAATGGTTGCACCAATATCAATGCCACCAGTAATGCTTAAAGCCTGCATTGAAAATGCATAAATGACTGTTGGCAACAATGCAATCAATATGATGCAAAGCACCCCTGCATATTTGCCAACAATCACTTGCTGTTTGGTTAATGGTAGGGTTTGTAATAATTCATATGTACCCGTTCTTAATTCATCGGAAATACTGCGCATGGTAATGGCCGGAATTAAAAACAACAATAACCAAGGCATCCACTGAAAAAATGGGGCCAAACTCGCATACCCAAAATTGAGCAAACTGGTATCAGGAAATACAAAAAAGAGTAACCCTGTTACCCCTAGAAATACCCCTAGAACCAGATAACCAGTTACCGATGCAAAAAACTGTTGCCATTCTTTTTTACAAATGATCCACATGCGTCAAAACTAAAGTTTTTATATGCAAAAACCCCGACGAATCGGGGTTTTACTAGTAAGATTTGATTTTTTTAACACTGCGTCAAGGGGTATGATTACACAGCAAAACTTTCACCACAGCCACAACTTCTACTGGCATTGGGATTATTGAAATAAAAGCCTTTGCCGTTTAAGCCGTCTGAAAAATCCAGCTCAGTATTCACCAAGTACAAGAAGCTTTTCAAGTCGGTAACTACTTTAACGCCATTGTCTTCAAAAACTTGATCCATTGGCTTGATTTCGTTGTCAAAATCGAGTTTGTAACTCAGGCCAGAACAACCCCCACCCACAACGCCTACACGCAAAAAATAGCTTTCATCGCCAAACACACCAGCTTCCTCCATCAATTGCTTGACTTTGGCTTTGGCTTTATCGCTTACATAAATACTATTCTCTGTTGCTACTGCGCTCATACAATTCCTTTTAAGATTAGTGAATTCTTTCTTCAAACACCAATTCTTCTAAACCATTCTTTTTTCTATAGTCGTTGATGGCGCTTTTGATGGCGTCTTCAGCTAAAACAGAACAGTGAATTTTAACTGGAGGCAAATTTAATTCCTCTACCAATTCCATATTATCAATCGCTACTGCTTGATCTAAGGTTTTACCCTTTAACCATTCTGTAGCTAAAGAAGAAGAGGCAATTGCTGATCCACAACCAAATGTTTTGAATTTAGCATCGGTGATTACGCCTGTTGTATCGTCTACTTCAATTTGCAAACGCATCACGTCGCCACACTCAGGTGCGCCAACCAAACCTGTACCTACATTAGATTTTGACTTGTCAAGTGTTCCAACGTTTTTAGGATTGCTGTAGTGATCAATCACTTTTTCTGAATATGCCATAGTATGTTTATTTTATTGTATGATTAAATATTAAACGATTAATGATGTGCCCATTCAATTTTGTCCATGTCTACACCTTCTTTAAACATTTCCCATAAAGGACTCATGTCTCTCAGCTTCAATACGGTTTCGCTTACAGCTTTGATGGTGTAATCAATTTGATCTTCAGTGGTAAATCTGCCTAAACCAAAACGCAATGAACTATGCGCCAAATCATCCCCTAAGCCCAACGCTTTTAAGACATAGCTTGGTTCAAGTGAAGCAGAAGTACATGCAGATCCTGATGATAAAGCGATATTTTTATTAAAGCCCATCAACAAACCTTCACCTTCTACATACTTGAAAGAAATATTGGCCACATGAGGTAAACGGTGATCTCTATTACCATTTACATAAGCTTCTTCTAATTGAACCAAGGCGGTTTCCAATTTGTCGCGCAATTGGCTTAAACGAGCTGCATCATCGGCCATTTCTAAACGAGCCAATTCACAAGCTTTACCAAAGCCTACAATACCGGGTACATTTAAAGTACCGCTTCTCATGCCGCGCTCGTGTCCGCCACCGTCCATTTGGGCAGTCACTTTTACACGAGGGTTTTTACGACGCACATACAAGGCACCAATTCCTTTAGGACCGTACATTTTATGTGCAGTAAACGCCATGATATCAATACCGTCTTTATTAACGTCTACTGGAATTTTTCCTACTGCTTGTACAGCATCAGAGAAAAACAATACGCCATGCTTCTTCGCAATTGCGCTGATTTCTTTTACAGGCTGAATCACACCAATTTCATTGTTGGCATACATCACTGCAATCAAAATGGTGGTTGGTTTAATAGCCGCTTCTAAGGCTTTTAAATCAATTAAACCATCAGGCTGTACTTCTAAATAAGTGACTTCAGCACCTGTACGCTCTAAATGTTTACAGGTATCTAAAACAGCTTTATGTTCGGTAGTCACTGTAATGATATGATTGCCTTTGCTGGCATACATTTCAAAAACACCTTTGATGGCCAAGTTATCGCCCTCTGTTGCACCAGATGTGAAAATGATTTCCTTTGGATCTGCACCAATCAATTGAGCTACTTGCTCACGGGCATAATCCACCGCTTCTTCAGCTTCCCATCCAAAAGGATGGTTACGGCTTGCTGCGTTACCAAAATGTTCGGTAAAATAAGGAATCATGGCTTCCAATACCCTTGGATCCATCGGTGTAGTGGCGTTATTATCTAAATAAACCGGTAATTTCAACATAATGCTTGCTTGTTTTAACTAATAACACAAAAGTATAACAATAGGTTCTATAATTTTGGGCACATTGATACACAACAGTTGTTTTTCCTCAAATCGTAAGAACATATATAAATAAATATAATGAATAAGATCGACCATATAGGCATCGCAGTCAAAAATTTAGAAACCAGTATCCCTATTTTTGAAAAATTGCTCAATACCGCTTGCTATAAAACGGAGGAAGTAGCATCTGAAAATGTACTGACTGCTTTTTTTAAAACAGGGGAATCAAAAATTGAATTGGTGGCTTCAACCAATGCCGATGGGGTCATTGCCAAATACATTGACAAAAAAGGAGAAGGCATGCACCATATTGCATTTGACGTAACCGATATTCAGGCTGAAATGAACCGATTGGTTGCAGAAGGATTTACCCTCTTGAACGACACACCCAAAAAAGGAGCCGACAATAAATTGGTTTGCTTCTTACATCCCAAAGGTACCAATGGTGTCTTGATTGAATTGTGCCAAAACATACATCATCCAGATGCACACGTATTGTGATACTTTTCTGCGAATAAGATGAGGATGATTATAAGCCCAGCTTTTCAATAGCTACTTGAGCGGCAATTTGACTGGCGTCTTTTTTATTCCCTGCTTTGCCTTGGGTGAACACTTCGCCGTCTAACACCGCATTCATGGTAAATACCCTGCGGTTGCCTTCTAATTTTTCTTCGGCCATTTCAAAAGTGATGGTCTTGCCATTTTTATTGGCCCAACCTATCAATTTATTTTTGAGGTTGATGTCAATCAATTCCAAATCTTCCATAAACAAATGTGGAATCACAATTTGCTTGAGAATCCATTGCTGGGTTTTTTGATAGCCCTTGTCTAGATAAACCGCACCAATCAAAGCTTCCAATGTATTGCCAAAAATTTGACTGGCTTTAAGGGCATTGTCGAACTTATTGTAAAAAGTCAATTTTCGCAAACCCATTTTTAAAGCGATATCATTCAACTGTTGGCGGTTCACCATTTTAGAACGCATCTCTGTTAAAAAACCTTCGCCTTTGTAAGGGTACAATTTAAATAAGTAGTCCGCCACCACAGTGCTCAAGACAGCATCCCCCAAAAACTCTAAGCGCTCATTGTTTTCATCGGGCGTTTCTTTTACAGACCGATGACTTAGGGCACTGCGATAGAGTTGCAGGTTGCCGGGCTGTATGCCCAACATATTGCTTAGCTGCGTTTCAAATGCTGAAGCAGCTTTGGGTTTAAAAAACTTTATTAAAAATTGCACTGGTTATGCTACGAATTTTTTCACGATCACACATGCATTGTGTCCGCCAAAACCAAAAGTATTGCTCAATGCAGCACGCACGGTTCTTTGTTGTGCTTTATTGAACGTGAAATTTAATTTTGGATCCAGTTCAGGATCATCTGTAAAGTGATTGATCGTTGGGGGAACGATATCATAAATCACACTCTGGATACATGCGATGGCTTCAATTACACCGGCTGCGCCTAGGCAATGTCCGGTCATTGATTTTGTGGCACTGATGTTTAAGTTATAAGCGTGGCTGCCAAATACCTCGGTTATTGCTTTAGCTTCTGCACCATCACCTAATGGTGTAGACGTGCCATGTGTATTGATATAATCAATCTCATCAGGTTGCATGCCCGCATCTTTGAGGGCAGCAATCATCACGTTGCGCGCACCTAATCCATCTGGATGAGGCGCAGTTAAGTGATAAGCATCGGCAGTTGCACCGCCACCTGCTATTTCACAATAAATTTTTGCGCCGCGTTTAATGGCATGTTCATAATCTTCTAAAACCAAACAGCCTGCAGCTTCTCCCATTACAAATCCATCTCTGTCTTTGTCGTAAGGACGGCTTGCAGTTGCAGGGTCGTCATTCCTTTCGCTCATGGCTTTCATGGCGTTGAAACCACCTACGCCCGCTTCACTAATAACGGCTTCTGATCCACCACTAATGATGATATCAGCCTTGCCAAGTCTGATGGTATCTACCGCAGCAATAATGCCATTGGTGCTAGATGCACAGGCGCTTACTACAGCAAAATTTGGACCGCGGAAACCATGGCGCATCGAAATTTGCCCGGCCGCAATATCCAAAATCATTTTAGGAATAAAGAAAGGATTGAATCTTGGCGTACCATCTCCGGTAGCAAAATTTTGCACTTCTTCCTGGAAAGTTCTTAACCCACCAATTCCACTGGCAAATATGACACCTACTCGATCAGTGTCAACATTGTCTTTGCTGATTTGCGCGTCTTGAACGGCCATATCACTGGCATACAAAGCCAATTGTGCAAATCGGTCAAGTTTACGGGCTTCTTTCTTTTCCATGAAACTGGTTGGATCAAAGCCTTTTACTTCACAGGCAAAACGGGTTTTAAATTTACTTGCATCAAATAAAGTGATGGGCGCTGCACCAGGTACACCATTGATTAACCCTTGCCAATAATCTTCTAGATTATTTCCGATGGGGGTGATGGTACCAATACCTGTAACAACTACGCGCTTTAATTGCATACAACAAACCTGTTTATGTTATAATCCGCCTTCTGGGGTAAAACCTCAAAAGACGGATTAAAATTATTCCTTACTAAATAGATATTCTTACTTAGCGTGCTCTTCTAAATAAGCAACTGCCTGACCAACAGTGGTAATGGTTTCAGCCTGCTCATCAGGAATAGAGATGTTGAACTCTTTTTCGAATTCCATAATTAATTCAACGGTATCCAAAGAATCGGCACCTAGATCATTGGTAAATGAAGCTTCATTGGTCACTTCTGCTTCGTCTACACCCAATTTGTCTACGATGATTTTCTTTACTCTTGTTGCGATGTCTGACATTGTTAAAGTTTTTGTTTACTGCGGCAAAAATATACATTTTGAGATATAAGCAATGTTTTAAACCACTTTTGTTTCCACAGTTTGGGGGTTTAATGCGTATTTATGACATTTTAGACCCAATTTTTAAAAAAATCATGGTTATATTAGTGCTATGGCACTCAAGATGGTACAACATGGCACTTCGGATTACGAACAAATGGTCGCTTTAAGGCACCAATTGTTGCGGAAGCCGCTTGGCTTGCAGTTCAGTGCGGAAGAATTGGCTGCAGAAAAAAATAATATTTTATTGGCCTATACCGACGACGATATCATGGAAGCCTGTTGCATGTTGGTAAAAGTAGATGCCCATACCGTTAGGCTCAGACAGTTGGCTGTACTTTCGGGTTTACAGGGCAAAGGTATTGGCAGAGCCATGGTGCAATTTGCAGAAAACTTAGCCAGAGACAATCGCTACCATACCATTATCATGCATGCCCGACAAGATTCAATTCATTTTTTTGAAAAACTGGGGTATCAAGTACAAAGTGCGCCCTTCATAGAGTTGACGATCCCACACGTAGTCATGGGCAAAGAATTATAATTTTTTTTGTTGCAATGGGGGGATTACAACCGCCGCTTTACTTAGTGCCGATCTGGTTTTTTAAAGCCGCTCTAAGCTCATGCCTAAACGCATCAGGCATATCGTCCTTAGGCACCATAAAAAATGACTTGCTGCTAAAATACAAATGAAAAAAATGTGGGCTCTCAAAATAATGGCTGAACTGATGCCAATCCCAATGAATATACCCCTTTTCATTTTCAAGTGTAACGCCATTGTCTTTGAAAGCAATGGTGAATCGATTTAAAAACGTATCAGCCGATTTTTTATAAATAGTATTCGGTAAGAAATACCAAAAACTGGCCATCATCATTACCCAAATAAACGAGCCCAATAAAAAAGGTTCGGGTCTTATTTTCTTGGTATAAAATAAAATGGCGGCAACAATGGCGAAAACATTCACCAATACGACCAACACTTTTACTTCGGGTCTTTGTACAAAATGATACCGAAGACCTTGTATAACTTTCTTTTTGTCGTAAGTAAAAGCGTGTTGCATGGCCCAAAATTAACTATTTTTAAAACCTAACACAATTACTATGCAATTGAGCAAGCCTAAACTCAGCTTCATGCAAATCATCAACATGAATGTGGGTTTCTTTGGAATTCAATACAGCTTTGGCTTACAGCAGAGCGCAGTGAATCCCATTTATGATTTCTTAGGCGCCAAACCTGATGAAATTCCCTTACTCAATTTAGCAGGCCCCATGACCGGTTTACTCATTCAACCCATTATTGGGGTACTAAGCGATAGAACCTGGCATCCAAGATTTGGTAGAAGAAAGCCTTATTTCTTTATTGGAGCATTGTTTTGCAGCCTTTGTTTGTTTTTATACCCTTTCAGTACAACACTTTGGATGGCTGCTGGATTGTTATGGGTGCTAGATGCTGCCAACAATACAGCCATGGAACCTTATCGTGCATTTATTGCAGATAAATTGCCGCAACCACAACTGGCCACTGGATTTTTAACCCAAAGTTTTTTCACAGGATTAGGCATCACCCTCGCGAATATCTCTTTATTCTTTTTTCAAAAATATATTCCTGGACAACATGGGGCTATTCCTTATTGGGTATTTGGCTCTTTCTTTTTAGGGTCTATCTGCTCAATCAGTTCAGTGATGTGGAGTATCAGTAAAACACCAGAGATCCCACCTACACCAGAAGAATTAGCCGCTTTGCGAGCGCAGAAAAAAGGCCTCTTTCAACCCTTTATAGAAATTGGCAAAGCCATTTTTCATATGCCTGTAGTCATGTGGAAATTGGCACTGGTGTATTTATTCCAGTGGTATGCCTTGTTTTGTTATTGGCAAAACGCCTCAAAAAGCATTGCACAGTCTGTTTGGAAAACCAGCCCTAGCGAGAACAAAGCCTTGTATGAAGAAGCCGTTGGTTGGGCAGGTCTGGTAAATGGTTGGTACAATGTGGTTACTTTTTTATCTGCATTTGGATTGGTTTGGATGGCCAAAAAATTCAGCCCCAAAAAAGTACATATTGTTTGTTTGTTAATGGCGGGTCTTGCTTTATTGGCCTTCCCACAAATTGAAAACAAATACCTATTGTTTGTACCAATGGCAGGATTTGGAATTGCTTGGGCCAGTATGATGGGGATACCTTATTTAATGGTGGTGAATGATATTCCAAAAGAAAAATACGGTGTATACATGGGCATCATTAATATGATGATTGTGATTCCGATGATTTTACAAACCACCACATTTGGTTGGGTACTGAATGGATTTTTAAACAACGATTCAGGCAAAGCCATTTCATTTGCCGGTGTGTTGTTGCTATTGGCCTGTGCTGCAACTTTCCTCATTAAAGATGTTAAACCGGAAGATGAATTACAAGCTGTTGCATCAGGAGGCCACTAATCAATGAAGACTAAATTATTTAACCGAAAATTACATTAATGAAAATTCTCTGCATCGGTGAAGCGTTGATTGATATGATTTGTACCAATAAAGGCATGTCTTTATCTGAAGGATCCGACTTTCTAAAAAAGACTGGTGGTGCACCAACCAATGTTGCTGCAGCCATTGCTGCTTTAGGTGGTGAAGTTGAATTAGCAGCTAAAGTAGGCAAGGATCCGTTTGGGGCACAATTAATTCAAACCATGCAATCCTTTGGGGTGAATACCAATGCCATGTTAGAAGACCCCACTCATTTTACCACATTTGCATTTGTGTCTTTAATGCATGATGGAGAAAGAGACTTTGTGTTTAACAGAGGGGCAGATGGACAGTTATCCATAGATGATGTAGACGCCATCAATTTAAATAATGTTTCCATTATTCATTTTGGCTCAGCCACGGGATTCTTACCAGGTCCTTTGCAAGCTGCCTATTTACACCTTTTGCAAAAAGCCTTGCACCATAAAATTTTGATCAGTTTTGATCCCAATTACAGACACCTATTATTTCCCAATAATACCGATTCATTTGTAAGTCAGAGTTGGCATTTCTTGCGCAATTGTAACTTTTTTAAAGTCAGTGATGAAGAAGCCATGTTGTTGACCAATACCCAATCTTTAGAAGCGGCAACTGATATTTTATTAAAAGAGACATCAGGTGTATTTACAATTACCCTTGGGAAAGAGGGCACATTGTTGGGATTAAATGGTACGAAATACATCATTGAGTCTATTCCCGTAAAACCAGTTGACACAACTGGTGCCGGGGATGCATTTGTGGGTGCAGTGTTGTATCAATTAAGCCAAATTAATCCAATCAATATACAAGACTTAGGTTTGGAAGACTGGCAAAAAATTATTTTCAATGCCAATAAAGCTGGTGCCAGAACCTGTGAATACATGGGTGCCATGGAGGCTTTCAAATATTTAAATAATCAAATTTTTCAATAAATCATTTATACGTGTATCAATATTTGCTGCATCAGACAATTAAAACAACCTGTACCGAACAACTCTTAGACATTTCAGGTGTTGACCATGCATTTTATGTTAGATTGATTGCCAATGCCAATGCTTTGCAAGCATTGTATGATTCCATATATGGGCAACAAAAAAATGCAGAAGCCAATTTTGAAGCGTTACTGATTTTATTGATTGAATCTTATAAACAGCGCAAACCTGTATTTAGAAAAAAGGATCAGGTTAAAGCACAACAGGCAGCATGGTTTACCAGCAATCAAATTACTGGGATGAGTTTATATGTAGACCGATTTGCAGGTAATTTAAAAAACATGCCAGCGCATTTGCCTTATTTGCAAAAATTAGGGGTAAATTTTTTACACTTGATGCCTTTGTTTCAAAGTCCGGAAGGAGAAAGCGATGGTGGGTATGCAGTATCTGATTTCAGAAAGATTGATCCAAGATTTGGTCATTTGAATGAGTTTAAAATCTTGCAAGAAAAAATGCAAAGTGCAGGCATGTACTTGATGATTGACATTGTATTAAATCATACGTCGCATCACCATGAATGGGCACAAAAAGCAAAAGCTGGGCAAAAAGAATACCAGGACTATTACTATATGTACGATGACAGATCAATCCCTGATCAGTTTGATGCAACCATGCCTGAAATTTTTCCCGAGTCTTCCCCAGGTAGTTTCTCATATGTACCCGAGTGTAACAAATGGGCGATGACTGTATTTCATCATTACCAGTGGGATTTAAATTATACCAATCCTGCAGTGTTTAAAGCCATGCTAGAAAATATTTTTTTCTACGCGAATTTGGGTGTGGACATATTGCGTATTGATGCACCAGCATTTATTTGGAAACGACTGGGCACCACTTGTCAAAATTTACCGGAAGCACATATACTACTTCGATTGATTAAATTATGTGTGCATATTGCAACACCTGGGATGGCTTTGTTGGGCGAAGCCATTGTAGCACCAAAGGAAATCATGAAATACTTTGGAACAGATCACTTTACTGCTAAAGAATGTGATGTTGCTTATAACGCCACACAAATGGCCTTGCAATGGGATGCTTTGGCCACTGGTGATACCAGAGTCATGTTGGCCGCACAACACGAACTATTGCAAAAACCTCTGGGCACAACTTGGATTACCTACACTCGTTGTCATGATGATATTGGTTTGGGATATGATGATGCCATGATTGGAGCAGCTGGCTTTAACGCCTACGAACATCGCAAATTTTTGAAAGAGTATTATTCAGGCGCTTTTCCTAACTCGCCTGCAGCAGGCGCTTTGTTTTCGGTGAATCCTAAAACACAGGATGCGCGCATCAGCGGCAGCTTGGCTTCCCTCTGTGGACTAGAAAAAGCCCTTGAGCAAAACAATGCAGAAGCCATTGAAGTGGCTATTTCAAAAATCCTATTGATGCAAGCACAAACCATGTTTTTAGGCGGCATACCGATGTTGTTTTATGGCGATGAAGTAGGCTACACCAATGATTACAGTTATTTGAATGATCCAAGCAAAAGTTATGACAATCGTTGGATGCACCGCCCAATCATCGACTGGAAGAAGAATGCTAAGGCCGAACAGAAAGGCACGATTGAACAACGCTTATTCTCAGCTACACAACAGTTGATTCAATTGCGCAAATCATTGCCTGTTTTTGCTGATCAAAAAAATATAGCTTGGTTAAGTCCTCACAATATTCATGTAGCTGGCTTCATCCGATCAGAAGGTAAAAAGCATTATTACTGCCTCTTTAATTTTCAAAATAAAGCAGCGTATATCACGTGGTTTATATTCAAGGAGCACGGTCTAAAACCTACTGAAATTTATGATCATTGGTCAGGCAAAAAACAAAAAGTAGGGTCCGACCATGAGTATCTCATTTTAGAACCCTACCAGTTTGCGGTGTTTGAGATTAAATAATTCTGTTTATAAATTAAAACCAACAGTTAAAGAATAATTTCTACCATCAGATGGCCATATACCGGGGCCTGGATAAAACAAAGGCCGCTTAGTGAAATAAGAATGATTGGTCATATTATTGCCATTCATTCTCAAAGAAATTGCACGACTAATCTGCAAATTAGCACTGATATCAAGAATTCCATACGATGGAACTATACCTACTGCGCCAGAATTTAATGGTGGCACAACTGTATTAAGGGCATCAGCATACGTCTCTGATACATAACTATACAATACAGACAAACTTAATTTACCTCTTTTTAATGATACGCCATTTCTACTGGTTAACTCTGGTGCAGATTCTACCTTGTTATTGTGAATAGATTGATTAATATTCCCAACTTTCACAATGGCATTTTGATACCTGGCATCCATGAAAGTTGTGGAAGTAAACAAAGAAACGATGGTAGATGTATTGATTGGCCAATCTGCTTGAATAAATAGTTCTAATCCTTTGCTAACGGAATGACCGATATTGGTTCGATAGGTTATGAACTGATTCATTGCATCTGTTATCGCTAAAGTTCCAAAGCGGTTATTCATTTTTAACATAAATGCTGTGATGTCCCATTTTAATGTTTTCCAATTTCCTTTAAAACCAATTTCAGCATTGTACCCATTGGCATCTTTTATATTTGGATCTACTGATTCATAAATTGAACCAGGAATTAAATCTTTAAAAATCATTGGTCGATAAGATTGAGCTATGCCGCCATATGCAGTGATCTGTTTGCCAATTTTGTATTGAAAACCAGATGCCAATAAAGCAAATTGACGCTGCAATCTTACAGGTATTTGATTACTTGGATAATTTTGAATAGTCCCAAACATATTGGATTCTCCAGATTCAATTCGAATGCCAGAAGTGACCATCAATTGTTGATTCAATTGCCATTTCTGCTCAGAAAAAAAAGCATGATTGATGGTTTTAAAATGTAAATCCCTGCCCCAAATTGGGTCAACCAAACTAAGGTTAAAATCTGCTCCATTAGTACCCTTTCCTAATTGGGTTCGATGCAAGTCGTTGTTAATATATTGAATTCCTGATGCAATTGAATGCATTTGTTTCCCTAAACGAAAATGATGTAACAATCTAAGTTCATTAGTATAACTATTGAAGCGATCTATATCTACTTGTCGATGATTGTATAGTCCTGTTAAAGCATTGATTGAATCTTTAATTTGAGCTGGTCTGTCAAACAAAACACTGCTTCGAGTACCCAGTATGGCAGAACTCGTAAATTGCAGTTGTGTATTTGAATTAAGCGCCCATTGAAATTTTACAAAAGGCAAATGAATATCTGGTCTGTAAAAATTCCGATTTCTTGAAGACTGTTGTGGTTGTAGTCTAAACATCTCATCATTTAATGGACCCGGAATTCGATAAGTATATGTTGTTCTGGACCACTCAATGTCTAGTGACATTTTTGAATTAATCTGATAACTCAATGCAATTTTCTGTGAATTAGCCTTGGTTTGTTCAATATCCCTATACCCATTTCTAGATTTAAAATAAGCGTAAGCATAATATTTTAATTTCTTAATAGTACCTGAAATAGCCTGATAGGTGCTTAATAAATCATAAGAACCAATTGTTTGTATAGACTCGAATGCAAATGGTTTTGTACTGTCTGCTTTTTTACTGACATAATTAAGCATACCCCCAAATTGTGCGCCATATTGAATAGCCCCTGTACCTTTTACCAACTCAATTTGTTCAATGCTTTCTAAAGGCATACTGTAATGACTAGCAGGGTATCCATATAAATCTGAGTTGGTTATGATCCCATCTTTTCGATTATTAAATTCCCAACCACGATGAGGATCTAAACCTCTAGTAGCAATATTAATTTGATTGCCTGCACCATCCATATCATAAACAAATACCCCTGGTACTTTTGAAAATACTTGACGCCCAATTTTGGATGACAAATCTGAATTTGATTGTTTTAAAGAAATGGTTATTGATTTCTTACCACTATGAATATAGGTATCCTGTATATCCTGTAATCCAATTTGCTTATAAATCAAACTATTGACCAAAACAGAATCAAGCGTTCGTGTTGGAATCGTATCGATTCTGTCTATTTGATTTGCAAATGAAAAATCAGCATATATCAGTAATGCTATCAACAATACTTTCTGCATAAATCATTCTTTCAATTTAATTCGCCCCATCATTTTTGGCTCTTAGAATAGCAAAATTGCCAACTTTTGCACCCTGAATCAATCCTACTTCACAATCAATTCGATAGTGAATTGAGCCATAAATTCTAGACTCAGATGCTTCTTTGGCCATTTGATTATAAGCAGAAGCTCTATCTGGGATAAGATGGCCTAAAATAGTTGCTGCTGCACCACTAAAAGTTGAATGTCCAGATGTATAAGCCGGAAAATTAGGAATGCCAGTATTTGTTTTTATTGAAGGGTCCATTTGTGTTGGCCTTGGGTTATAATAAAAATATTTTGTATCCCAACAAGTAATGGCAGCATCCATTTCTGCCATATTCAACAATGCAAAATTCCTTGCCCATCTTACTTCACTATACCGTTGTTTTACAAAGTCATTGGCGGCGATTGCATTCCAATGACCGGGTGGGGTATAAGTACCAACGCCATCTGCCCAAAAATGTACAATAGCAATTTCTTGTCTTGTGGCACTTTTTGTATACCTTCTAACCTCTTCTAACTCATTTCGTAGTCTTTCAGATTTAGTTGAAGGTGGTGGACCTGGTCGTAATGCAATTGTAGTTAATGAGTCAAATAAAAATGGTTTCACTTTACCGAAAAATGGTAACATAGGTGGTCTCCTAGGACTCTCTGTACTAATCCATGGTATTTCGCCAGTTGCTGCCGTTTGCGATTCTAATTCTGCCCACTGTGCAGGTGTACCAACAGCTCTAGACATATTATCGGTTGAAGCCCTTGCAATCACTTTAGCCGCAACTTGTCTGGCCAATTGCACACCGGCTTCAATATCAGAACGCGTATTCATGCCTGCCATGATTCTTGCTAACATATGCTCATCTGCTTTTTGTTGTATATAAGCAATATCTGCGGGGAATAACAATTTCAACATCTCAACACTTACGGCAGCAATTACAGCGTCTTCGCTGGGATAGGATGGTAAATTGGTAGCTGGCACCAATGGCTTAATATTGCCATCTATTGCATATGGTGCTGATCGATTATACAAACGCTTATAATAATAAGCGGCTACCAATGCATCATATTGTGCTACACTTACATAAGCATATGCTCTTGCAGCATAAGGCGGATTGGCAAAAGGATATTCAGGATACCCAAATGGATTGGCTGGAGATGGTATTGGATAAGAACCATCCGCATTGTTTACCGGCGGCAAGTTTCTTTTGGCCACCAGTTCTCGCATAATTTCATTCCATCTTAGAACACCGCCTGCACTCCAATATTTAATACTTGCACGTTGCGCATCGGTAAGCGTTGCTTGAAACCCTTTAATCTCTATCAGCTCTCTATTATAAGCAGCCGCATTTGTAGCAGTTGGTGCGGCTAAAGGAAACTCATTGGGAATGCTCAATACCACTGGCTTCCAATCCCCAGCGTTGGCATCGATATTGGAAGGATTCAATGGTTCGTAAACAGTGTTTTGTTCAGTGATATTTCTATCACAGCCAATTAAGAATAAAGTTGTGAACAAACAAAGTATGAATAAATTATTTTGTTTCATCTGATTCGTTTTTACTGTTAGAAGATTTGGTAAAGTCTAAAATATAAAAGACCCCAAGGTTGATTGAAGCAGCTTGCCCCATATTTCTACCAGTTACTGTATACATTGCATTGCCCACTGCCGACAGCCCTTCTACTTTTCCAAAATTGTATTTAAAGCCTAGCCCAACACGTGTAGCATTCATTTGATTACTTAAAAAGGGCATATTATTTCTAGAAATATCAAATCCCCCATTGGTTTGCATAATGTCTAAAATGGCTTCTGCATATCCTTTTCCGCTTCTGTAGCCTGTACGAAAATTGATATTGGCCATATTAGGCATTTCTACCTGATTGGTGTAATGCATTCTAGTTGTATAGTAAGCTGTTCGATCAATGGTAACATTGCTTCTAGAAAAAAATGCACCAGAGAGTGTTGTAAAAAAGTTACCCAACTGGTAATCAGCCATCAACCTTGCCATAATGTTTTTAGATCCTAGCCCTATAGAAAGCGGTAAGTAGTCTTTTACATAATTGGTTAGCGGTGCTGAATACGACCCTAGCGCATACAGTGCAAAATCAGCTTTGCCGATGGTTGTTTCAATGGGCATCCATTTTAACGTAAGCGTTATATCCTGTATACCTTGGCGATTTACCAAAGTGCCTGCAGACGCAGCGTTGGAAATATAAGGCACAGAAAACAGCAGATTCAAATTATCCTTGATGCCATAATTACCCATGATGCCAATCATATTTGAACTTACAGTTCCAAGGTTTTGATTGTCTCGCTTTAATGGACCCTCCCAGTAATTTTTCCAGCTACTATGGCCAACCATAAAGCCTGTGCAAAAATTATTTTTACTCATCATGAGTGCATCCACATCTGTTTGTGCAACTGCATGGATAGTCAAAACTGTTATAACAGTTGACAAGACAATTCTTTTTAAGAATTGCCGATTATATAGTTTCATGAATGATTTCTGTTATGAAATAAATGAATGATGGCTACTTTTTCATCTTCAATTTAGAAGCAATATGCTTCCCAACTTTTTGTCCTATATCGGTACTAATGATACAGGAATTGTGAAAATGTAAGCCACCGTAGAATCTGGCCCAATTGTTTTCATCCGCTGCGTGTCGGAAAGATTTGAAACGTCTGTTAGCAATGCCAAATTCCAATTCAGTTGAATCGGTATAAGCAAAGTTGTCGCCATATATACTGGTCAATGCTTCTGCAGCTGCAGAAGAAATAGTTGAATGTCCACAAGTATATTCAGGAAAAGCAGGTGTTTGCAAATAAGGTCGCCAATTGATATCAATGTATTGATTGATGACGGTTTCCGGACGAGCGGTATTGTATTTGTATTTGACATACCAACATTCTATAAATGCATCAAAAAGTGCAATCGCCGTTTTTGCAGTAGCATAAATGGTTTCAGCATAATCAGACTTGGCTTGTTTTGCTGCAATACCCACTACACTCATCCAATGTCCGGGAGGAGAGAATTTTTTGCTACCGAACATTACATGCCCGGTAACATTCATCTTGAATGGATTATCGTCCCAAAATTCTGCGATATGCTTTTGCTCAGGTGTTAAACTGTCAATGGCATTTTTGATGGCAATGACTTCTTGATAATATTTACTGTTTTTGTCTTGTATATTAAAGCTAGGCGGAGGCGGTGGTTCATAAATATTTGCACTATCAATCACCATGGTTCTAATCTTCATCCAATGCGGTTCTGCTGCACTTGCATACATGGGTGGTGTTGGCACCCATCTGCCTGGCTCATTGGTGACTGTATATTTTTCTGCACCTCTGGTTTCTAAGTAATTGTCTTTTTTACTCCAACGAATAATCGCCGCACTTACACTGTCTGCTAATAGTCTTGACGCTTTTTCTACAGTTGAAGAAAGGCCTTTTGCTTTTGCTAAAGTCACAATACTGTCTGCATAAATTTGCATGCTCCCTTCGGGGAAGGTAACCGACTCACCCACTTTCATATAGGCTAATAATGCAGCCAACTCCCAATCGGTGTCTGTAGTGATGGCAGGCAATTGTAATACAGGTAATCCATTTAATTGACCACCCAATGATTGATACTTATCTGCATTGGCAGCAGCCATGACTTCATAAGCTGCTATGGCCGCATACGCATAGTTGCGTGACGCAACCATGGGTGGAAAATTATTACCCATTACCACCGTGTTCAATTCATGCACCGTTTTACTGAACAAGATAGGATCGTGCAAAAAAGATTTATATGCAGTATTATTATTACAAGCAAACAAGGCTATAAAACATAAGCCAAGCACCGCCAAGCGCTTCAACATAAACAAAGATTTAAAATAGTAAATAAGGAATGCTTAATATGCCAGCATTAGGCTTGTGGCGGACGCTCTAAAGAATTGGTATAATCAGCCAATTGTAAAAAAGGGTTGCTCATTTGGAAGACTTTTGAGATGTCTCCATCACGAAACTGCCAGGTAAAGCAATGGTCACCTGTAAAGTCAGACAATGAGAACTTTAATACCGTATGTTGCTGATTGGATTGATCGTTTTGATTGGTACTGTTAAAATTCGCAGCTAAGCTTAGAAACTGGTCTCTGGCATTGCTGATACCAATTTTACTAATATTCGGTACGCAATACAATTCAAGAGAATCTTTAAAAAATCGGCGCTTCACAAAATGGTAAGTCACCCCATTGATCTCCACATCTCCGGTAGCACTTTCAAATACCTCAGAGTTTGGTCCATAAGGCGTACTAGCAGCAATTTTAAAATGAATCAAATTGGCTTCATCGTATTGATCCTGAAACAAGCTGGCTTGAAAATCATCGTCAGATTTAGCTTCTAAATAACTTAAAAGCAGATTATAGCCACCCCAGCTAAAGAGCAGCAAACACAATGATACTATGGTAAATAGCTTTTTCAAGTACCCTAAAAATAGATTAATTTTTTACATTTTAAATAATTTATTTTTGTATAACGATTATTCTAATTTTTTACTAAAGAGCCATGAAAAAAGGATTGTACATTCTGATACCCGTTTTAGTCTTTTTGATTGTATCTTACTTATTGCCTTCTGAAAAACCTACAACTGAAACGGTAACGGTGCCTATGCCCGTGGATGCTGTTACCCGCGTGATGACCAACCAGAAAGATTGGGCCAAATGGTTCCCTGGAACGAAACAAAATGACTCTACTTATACATATTATGAATCTCCAATAACCATTCACAAGGTTTTAATGAATGGATTTAAAGCGACTTTAGTTAATAAAGGCATGGAAGTAGACATCGATTTCTCTTTTATTGCTGATCATAATGCCACGACCAGTTTTACGCTTAAAACAGTGATGAAGCTCTCTTACAACCCATTGCTAAGATTCAAACAATTTTTGTCTTTAAACGCAGTTGAAAACGATAGCAAACGCTTACTGTATCAAATTCAAGATTATTTTTCGGATGTGTCTAAAGTATATGGCTACCCTATTCAAATGCAAAAAGTCCCCAACTCGTCTTATGTCTCTACCAAACAAACCTATGATCACGAACCAACCACCGACGAGATTTATGCCTTACTAGACGAAGTCAATGAATTCATTGCAGGTGTTGAAGTGAAAATTGTGAATTACCCAATTTTAAATGTTTACAAAGAAGATTCAGCTAGCTACACGGCAATGGTAGCGGTAGCTACAGAAAGAGATATTCCATCCAGCGGCAAATTCTTACTAAAGAATATGATGCTAGGAAATATTGTTGTTTGCGAAGTGACTGGCGACAAAACGGTGATTGCCAAATGCAATGAAGCCGTTAAAAATTATGTGCAAGACCATCGCAAAACGTCACCAGCCATTTCATTTGAAAGACTTATCACCAACAGACGCACCATCAGAGACAGCACTGTTTGGCGGACAACCATCAACTATCCCGTATTTCAATAACTTGATGGATAAGCGTTGATTAGTTTGCTTTCAAAATTTGAATTGGGCCATTGTTTTTTGCAAGAATCCAACAATGGTGCTGGCCGATTTTAATGGGTGCAACTTTTCTTACTTCCCCTGAAATAACTGGCAGGTCCTGATTGGTTGTTCTAAAACCCATTGGCAATTGATATTGTAAGAGGGTTCCAAAACTGGCGTCTTGGCGACCTATTTCAATATTATTATATCCAAAATTACCCAACAACAATAATTGCATCGGGGATTGAGCTGCTTTAATTGGAATGGCAGCTCTGATATTACTAAACTGAGCATTGGTAGGCATTTGAACAGCCTGATACACACCCTTCCCTTTATTAAACAGCACCATATTGGCCATCTGCGTCACTTTTAACTGTACCGCTTTGGCTAATTTGTCTTTGCCAAAAAGCGCATCCATATTGGCTTTTGCAAAATCTGCCGCATATAAAAATTGTTTTTTTAATACTGGCAAAGATTTTTCAAGTTGAATTTTACTAGCAAATGGAATCTCTTCTCCATTCAAATAATAGGTCAGTATTTGCTCAGCTCTGCCATTGTTATCAAAGTCATTGATGTACATAGTAACAGGTGCTTTGGCACTGGCTTTTAAACGACTGTTTAACCCGAAATTACCTGCTATAATATCTTGTTGCCCATCTCCATCCACATCAGTTAATGTGAGTGATTGCCACCAACCTGATTCTTTTAAAATGGTTTGATTCACAAAGCCATTCCCCTTTTTAATAAATCCTTCAATGCCACCCCAGGCAATACTGAGTAAAATATCGATTTGACCATCTCCATTCAAATCAGTTAAACAAGCATCGGTCACCATTCCTGGATTTAATAACGCTTTGGAGTAAGCTGCCGTAACATCTTTAAATTGTCCTGTTCCATCATTTTGTAACAAATACGTTCTAGGCGCAACCCCATATTTCCATGGTTCTACACGACCTGTGATGAGCAAATCAATATGGCCATCGCTATTCCAATCATTGGCCAATACCTTACTTTGGGTGGTAAAAATACCCCCAAAAGCATTGTCTTTTTTCGACAAATTACCCTTGCCATCATTCAAATACAATAATGGCAACAAATGTTGATCTTCTCCATAATACTCATTACCACCACTAGCAACGACTAGGTCTTTAAAACCATCTTTATTTACGTCTACCCAAATGGCATCCGTGTTTTCCCACATAGAATCCTTTGCCATGTCAGGTTGCTTCATTTGTTTGAACCTGCCATTCGCTGTTTGTACATAAACCCCATTGTGAAAGCTTTTAGAAGCGCCCACAAAAACGTCTTCTAATCCATCCCCATTGATATCCGCAACGGCCAATGCAGGCCCTTCAGCTGATACCATATGCGGAATCAGTGGCTCACGATCAAACTCATTGAAACGATTTTCTTGGTGCTGATGATTCAGTTGGGTTGTGATGGTGATATCATCAAATAAACTAGGTGCAGCATTCGCTTGAGATGAATGAAACATATACTTCGGTAATCCAATCTGATACTGAATGGCTTGAGTTTGCCCTGGCTTTAATTGAACGCGTTGAAAAGTTTGGTCTGGCCAAATTAACAAGGCTGAATCTGGCTGTATTTGTTGCAATCCAACAAGTAAGGGCATTTGCATACTCGATAAAAAACCGTGCACAGGAAACTGTTCTTGTGTGTACACTTGTTGTTTGGCATAGACCATTAATTTAGCGCCAACAGCATATGGATTCTCAGCAGGACCTTTCAATAAAACACTGGCGAAATTATTAGTAGCACTGTCATTATTGGTATTATTTTGATACACCAATACTGGGTCATTAATATTATTGACCACAATATCTAAATCTCCATCGTTGTCTAAGTCTGCATATACGGCACCGTTTGAAAAACTGTTTGGATTTTTAGCAATGTCTTGTGTAATATTATTGAATTGAAATGCGCCTTGATTCAAAAAAAACTGATTCGGTATTTTAATTTCTGGAAACTGATTGATCAGTGTTAAGTCTTTGCTTTCAAGGGTATTGTTCTTCAATTTGTTTTGCAATGCTTCTCCTGATACAAAATTGATATAGTCAATATCATTCATTCGCTTAGGGATGCCATTGGAAACGAATAAATCTTTTTGACCGTCGTTGTTAAAATCCATCCACAAAGAAGCCCAGCTCCAATCGGTTGCGTGTATGCCTGCATATTGACCTACTTCACTGAATTTGCCATTACCGCGATTGTACTGTAATTGATTACGCGCATATTGATGCGTGTAACCAAAAGCCAATTTGTTTTGAAAAATATTGTAATCGTCCTCAGACAAAGAGCGTCTTAACATATAGGACTCATAAGGCAACATGTCCATGGACACAATATCTGGCCAACCATCATTATTGGCATCAGCTACGTCTACGCCCATAGTAAACTGACTGGTATGCATCAGTGAAGCGCTGCCGGTTTCTTCAAATTG
>JAIXYL010000014.1 GCA_027490265.1 Sediminibacterium sp. | reverse complement strand
GCTGCTTTTTTTAAGTAAGCAAATGCCTGAATAATTTCCTTTGGCATTTTATTGATGTCTTGTGCAATGGGAAAATTCTCAATACTGCGCTGTGTTTGCGCGCCCCAATAAACATTGGCAGGTACTTTCACCTCGCCCATGGTGTCTTTCTCAATACGGTAGTCCATTATTAAAGTTTAAGGTGTCTTAATTGAGGCGTAAAGTTAAAACATAAAAGATTAAGAATAGAATCAGACGCAAATGCAACTTTATCTAATTGGCAAATCACGAAATACGAATACGACTTCTTCTCTAACGCCTGCATTTTGAAAATAGGCACTACCTCCTCCTGAGATAGTTTTTGCTCCTCTATATGTTATCCCCATTGAACCTTCTGTTGCTACAAAGGCACTTGAATTAGGTCTTTTGTATTTGAATAAGTTAACTGGGTGACTAAATCTATAAATTGAACCGTCTAAAACATGAATCACAATTTCAAAATAGTATTGAGTGGTATTGACGGTTTTATAAGCTCGAATTGTATTGGTTAAATTTGAAAAATGTGCAGAGTCACATGAAAATGGGGTATTTAGATTTTCAACCCAGTTAAAACTATTTTCACCTTGTTCTAGCACCTCAATTCTAGAATAATCGGGCACTTTTGAGCAGGCATAAAAAAAAGTTGATAGGCATATTACCGCTAATATTTTTTTCATCAGTTGTTGGTTTGATGAACCAAATACAAATAGTATGCCAATGAGGATTAATTAATCTCCAGTAGCGTTGCAGACCATAACAAGGCCCATTAAAATCAACACTAGTCAATTATTGTCCTTTAAAATTTGCTTTGCGTTTCTCTAAGAAAGCAGTGGTGCCTTCTTTCATATCTTCCGTGCCAAAACAATTGCCAAATTCGGCCACTTCAACACCGTAACCGTCTACGTTTTCTTTGAATACAGCATTGGCACTCATAATACAACCAGCAACAGCCAATGGTGCTTTTTCGTTGATGACTGTTAAAATAGCTACAGCTTTTGCCATCAACTCTTCTGGTGCAACAACATAGTTCACCAGTCCATATTGTAATGCGGTATTGGCGTCTATCATGCCTGCACTCATCAACAATTCCATGGCGCGACCTTTCCCAATCAATTGCACCAATCTTTGCGTACCACCATAGCCGGGAATCAATCCCAGATTCACTTCAGGCTGACCAAATTTGGCGTTTTGAGCAGCTATGCGGAAATGACAACTCATGGCAAGCTCACATCCACCCCCTAATGCAAATCCATTCACGCAAGCCACTACAGGCTTTGGCGCATTTTCAATTTTAAAAAAAATATCTTGTCCTCTTTTAGCCAATGCCATCCCTTCTGCAACTGTAGCGCCTGCAAATTCACTGATGTCTGCGCCAGCCACAAATGCTTTTGGGCCAGCACCTGTAATGATGACTGATTTGATTGCTGCATTATGGTAAACTTCATCCATCGCACCACTTAAGTCGGTCATGACTTGTTGATTCAATGCATTTAGTTTATCTGGACGATTGATGGTAATGGTAAATATGCCTTGTTCTAAGGAGGTCAATAAAGTTTGGTAAGCCATATCGTTAGGGTTGAATGTAAGTTTAATAAAAGATTGAATGTTTAAAAAGATCGATTAGACCCTACCCATTCTGCAATATATTGGGCAATTTCAGTAGTAGGTGTACCCGGCGCAAAGAGCTTTCCAACGCCCATCTCGTTTAAGGCTTGCATGTCTTCGTCAGGTATAATCCCCCCGCCAGTTAACAATACATCATGCATGCCTTTTTCTTTCATCATGGCAATGACTTTGGGAAAAACGGTCATATGTGCACCACTTAAAATGCTGATGCCAATAGCGTCTACGTCTTCTTGTAATGCAGCATTCACCACCATTTCAGGGGTTTGGCGTAAACCAGTATAAATGACTTCCATGCCTTCATTGCGTAAGGCTGTGGCAATGATTTTTGCACCACGATCGTGTCCATCTAATCCAACTTTGGCTACTAAAACCCGTATTGGTCTTTTCATAATGACTGGTTATTGATGTTCAAGTATACGCAACACTTTTTGAATTCTGTTTACGGTTGCTTGTTTGCCAATGATTTCTGCAATTTCAAATACGCCTGGTCCAAATTTACCACCCACCAACATGATGCGCAAAGGCAACATCAATTCGCCTGGTTTTAGATGATGTGCTGCACTGATTTCTTTAAACGTATTTTCTAAATCATGCGCTTCCCAAACAATGCTGCTTTCAAAAGCTTTGAATAATTCAATGAAGAACATATTTTTTTGTTCTGTCCATTTGGGTTGGATTGACGCTGTATCAAATTCTGAAGGGCTCACAAAAAAGAATGCACCCTGTGTTACAAAATCGGCCATAAGGGTACAACGATCTTTGATGAGATCAATCACCCGCAACAAAAGTACGCGATCCGCCGCAACTGCATTGGAACCCGCGACACCGTTAGCGGCTGAATCAAATCCAGCAAACCCAGCAGCAGCAAAGGTTTCCGCTACCTGGTCGGCTAACTGTGCTGATGTAGCGCGTTTGATCCACTCCTGATTGTACCACAATGCTTTTTCATAGTTAAACTTTGCACCTCCCTTGTGCACACGCTCCATTGAAAAAGCGGTAATCAATTCTTCGATAGTAAATACTTCGTTATCTGTACCATCGTTCCAACCTAATAAAGCCAATAAGTTTACAAATGCTTGAGGTAAAAAGCCACGCTCTTTAAATCCAATGGTTGTTTCACCTGTTTTTGGATCGGTCCAATCCATGGCAAAAACTGGAAAGCCCAAACGATCACCGTCGCGCTTGCTCAGCTTACCATTGCCGTCTGGTTTTAAAATCAATGGAAGGTGCGCCCACTGTGGCATATCGGCCGACCAGCCCAAATATTGCCACAATAAAATATGAACGGGTGCACTTGGCAACCATTCTTCACCACGGAATGCGTGTGTAATTTTCATTAAATAATCATCTACCACCACTGCTAAATGATAGGTAGGCATGCCATCGGCTTTCAACAAGACTTTATCGTCTACTTGAGCAGTATTAAAACTGACTTCACCACGAATCATATCCGTAAATGAAACGGTTTCGTCTAAAGGCATTTTGATGCGCACCACATGAGGTGTACCATCTGCCAATAATTCGGTTACTTCTGCTGCCGACAACGTTAATGAATTGCGCATTTTCGTACGCAATGCATGATTGTATTGAGGGGAAGGATTCTCGGCTGTTTTATATTGCACACGCATTTGCTCTAAGTCTTCAGGCGTATCAAACGCATAATATGCAAATCCAGCATCCACCAATTGTTGGGCGTATTGTTTGTAGATTGGCTTACGTTCACTTTGTCTGTAAGGCGCATAGGGCCCGCCATGCAAAGGACTTTCATCAGGGGTAAGTCCGCACCAAGCAAGGGTATTAAAAATATAAGCTTCTGCGCCTTCTACAAATCTGGTTTGATCGGTGTCTTCAATTCTAACAATAAAATCGCCTCCATGCTTTTTGGCGAATAAATAATTGAACAGTACCGTTCTTACGCCACCCAAATGCAATCCGCCAGTAGGAGACGGTGCAAATCGCACCCTAACTTTCTTATCCATGCTGCAAATATAAATCATTCATGCAGCCCTAATGAATATCTTTGGCCTATGTATTTGGTTAAAACACCTTGGTGGTTAAGACTTGTTTATTCGGGTTATACTTGGCGCATGCCAAGTACCGATAAAGCCATTTACCTCACGTTTGATGATGGCCCCCATGAAACAGCTACCCCCTTTGTATTAGATACTTTACAAGCCTATCAAGCCAAAGCCAGTTTTTTCTGTATCGGTAAAAATGTGCAGGCGCATCCTGAATTGTACCAACGCATTCTTGCAGAAGGCCATCGTGTTGGGAATCATACCCAAAATCACTTAAATGGATGGCATACCCCCAACGACATGTATTTGGCCAATATTCAAGAAGCCAGCGCCTATATCAATAGTCAATTATTTAGACCCCCCTATGGCAGAATCAAACGAAGCCAAGCCAAGCAGCTGCCTTATCAAATCATTATGTGGGATGTGTTAAGCGGCGATTTTGATCCCCTGATCACGCCAGAAGCTTGTTTGGCTTACTGCATTAAACATACTGAAGCAGGGTCTATTGTAGTCTTTCACGACAGTGCAAAAGCATTCAGCAAATTGCAGTTTGCTCTGCCTAAAATGTTGGATTATTTTTCAAAACAAGGATTTCAGTTTAAAGCACTGTAATTGTTGCAGCGCAATGGTTTCCTAGCATTAGCTCCTTTCTTAAAAATGGAAGGCCAGGGTAGAAACCCCGGCCTGTTTTTAATCCGTACCCTATGAAAACAAAGGTTACTGCTGCTGTTTTACAACATTCGCAGGGATTCATTGAATATCTTTAATAATCGTCTTTTGGTTTAAATGCCTGTCGTGCCTATATAAACGCAGTGCTAAGAACTTTATTTTAACAGCACTAAAAAAAATGTGGAATTTTGCCTCATGAAATTGATAGATACGCACTGCCATTTGTATGTAGAAGAATTTAAAAACGACGTAGATGCAGTGATAGCAAGGGCAATGGCCCAAGGCGTTGAACAGTTTTATTTGCCCGGCATCGACAGCGAGACTATTCCGGCAATGCTGTCTTTGGAAGCCCAATACCCTGGGGTTTGCAAAGCCATGATGGGATTGCACCCTTGTTATGTAAAAGACAATGTTGATCAGGAATTATCCATTGTGGAGCACTGGTTGGCACAACGCGATTTTCCGGCCATAGGGGAGATTGGACTCGATTATTATTGGGATACCAGTTTTAAAAGTCAACAACAAAAAGCATTCGATACCCAAATGGCGTGGGCGCTAGAAAGAGGGCTGCCCATTGTGATTCATACCAGAAATGCCATGCAGGAAACCATTGAAATGGTCAAGCCATACGCGGCCAAAGGGCTTAAGGGTATTTTTCATTGTTTTAGTGGGTCTTATGAATCGGCCAAGCAAATTGTGGATATGGGTTTTTTATTAGGGATTGGCGGGGTGATCACTTATAAGAATGCGGGATTGCCAAAAGCGTTGGAAAATATAGGGGTGGAGCATTTGGTTTTAGAAACTGACGCACCTTATTTAAGTCCAGTGCCTTTTAGAGGCAAACGCAATGAATCTGCATACTTGATACATATAGCAGAAGTTTTGGCGGGGGCCAAGGGGATTACGGTTGCCGAGTTAGCCAACGTTACTACTGCGAATGCAACTGCTTTATTTAAGGGCTGATTCGTGTTTTGAGCCTATATTTGCAACCCCATAATAAACAGAGAGGTGTCCGAGTGGTTGAAGGAGCACGCCTGGAAAGTGTGTATACGGGAAACTGTATCGAGGGTTCGAATCCCTTCCTCTCTGCAACAAAACAGACCCACAACCTGACGAAGTCAGGTTTTTTTATGCCCGATTCGATTCCGGGACTTTAGTCCCGAGGGAGAAGAGGGACATAAAAAACCGGGCACGAAAGTGCCCAGGTTGTGGGTCTTTATTTATTGCTACCCCCCTCGGGGATCAGCGCAGCTAATCCCCGAGGGAGCGCAGCTAATCCCCTGGGGTACCCCCTCCCTTCCTGCAAATCATTTTGCAAGTAGTTTCATAACAAAGCCTCCATTTGGCTTTATATCAATTGTTTGGATTCTGTTATTTGAGATTGGCTGTTGGACAACTTGATTACTTTCAGATTCATCGATGATAATCCAACCCTGTTTCTCTTTTGATGTAAAATCGGATAATTTTATTTGGATGCGTGCTGATTGTTTTTGTGCATTTATGCCAGCGATATACCATTCATTTCCTGCCTTACGCGCAATAACAACATATTTTCCAGGATAACCATCTATAAATTTAACGTCATCCCAAGTATTCGGAACCTGCTTCATATAGTCTACAACAAATGAAGGTTGTTTTAACATACCACTATCCGATTCTGCATAATGTTGTATACCCGACAAAAAAAGAACTGATAAGGCCAATTCAAACCCATTGGATGTTCTTCTTTTGATGCCTGGTATGCCAGATAGATTAACAGGAGTAAAATCCATAGGATCAAAAGCGTTTCTCGTGAATGGTAAAACTGTGCAATGAACAGCTTGCATATTGGCATCTTGTTGATTGAATGTGACGAACTCTTGTCCTTTAATGGCTTCCATTGTTACCAAATTAGGGTAGGTTCTGGACCAACCTCTGGGGTAAGTAGATCCATGAAAATTGACTGCTAGTTTATATTGTGCAGCATCTTTTAAAATGTCTATATAATATTTCATCGCAGATTGTCCATCACCTGGAAAGAAGTCAACTTTAATGCCTCCAATGCCCATCTCTTGAAGTAGTTTGAATTCTTGAATCCTTGATGCACGTGACAATAGTTTATTTCTTGGTGTGTAAAAATTAACTGTGTTCCAGTTTCCAGCAGAATTATACCATAATAATAATTTTACATTCTTCGCAGCAGCATAGCTTGCAAGTTGACGAATTTTGTCATATCCAATTCGTCTATCCCAATTCACATCTATTAAACAGTAGTTCCAATGCATTGCAGCAGCAAAATCAATATATCTGACTTGCATGTCATAATTAATAGACCCATCTTTAAACATTATCCAACTCCAAGATGCTTTACCTGGTTTTAACCAGTCGTTAACTGTATAAGCTGATGGTGCAGCAAGATCTAAACCATGTGTTGATTCAATGATCTTATTTAATCTATCTGATACTGTAATTACACGCCATGGAGTAAACCAAGGCAAAGTTGAATTTGGATAAACAGGCTGGTCATCTATACCTTCAGTTGACTGTGGAAATCCAATCTTATAAACCCCATCTGTGGAATATTGCTGTAATCTTGATCCACAATAATTAGTATCAACCGATGCTTCTGTTATGCTAATCCAATGTTCGTTAGATTTGAACAAGGCAGGTAACACCCAACCTGATTGATTTGGTGCATTTGTATTTACAGGTATTTCTATTTTGTAATGCTCCTCATATGAGGGTTGTGTTTGATTCCAACCTGTTTTAGACTCCATATTGGGTTGTAAAAATGCAGTTGCAGATGCTAAAAAATTAAACTCTGTTGCTTCTTCTTTAATTGAATAAACGTCCTTTGTATTACCCGGGAACACATATTGAAATGCCATTCCATCATTTGAAACTCGGATTACAAAGTGCATCATTTGCCTAATCTTATTCATTAATTTAATTATTCGTTCATTAGCTTGATAAGTGCAGTTTTTTTTCTTTCCATGTAATATTGTATAATGCTCTTTGATTGTTTTTGGCATAGAAGCAGACTGCCAAACTAAGTTTTGGGTAAAGTCTGCATCAGTTCTTTTTATGCCTAGTTTAGAAGACTCTAAAACCTGTTTATTGTAGTAATATAGACTATAATAAAGCTCCCCAGCATCTGTTAACGTAGCATTTACTTTGATGACTTTATTAGGACTAGTAACGGTAATGGATGATTGTGCATATGCTCCTAATGGGCATAGTAAACATAAAAATAAAATATACTTAATCATGATTTTAATTTAAAAAAAGAACCAGCTCAATCTGAGCTGGTTCATGACTAATAATAAAAAAGAGAACTGCTATCTTCTTGCTGCAAACGGCATGCGATTGGTAACTACCCATGTGCCTGAAACGGATGCAACCCCATCTGTTGGAAATAATCTAAAAGCAAATTCTGGGTTGATGTTTTGACCAAGTGTATTAAATGCCGCTGGAATTCTGTATGAACTTAAATAGGCGTTATTCAACATATACAGCGGGAATGTAGGCGTTTTCTCAGGGTATTGATACACAAATGCTGTATCGTTGGCTACTTCAGGGAAATAGGGCGCAAACTGTCTAAAAACAAATCTTGGTGCAGTTGCTGTACCCACTCTTGGTTGAACTTCACCAGCTCTGGGGTTAAATGCCACACCATTGCGGTCTAAGAAACGAATGATGATTTGATTAGGGCCTTCTCTGCGCTCTAAGGTTGTAGTAAATGTACCTTGATTGGTAAAAGTTAATTCTTGGTTTGGTGCAGAAGTATTGGCAAACTGGCGAATCAATTGAAATGGTACAGCCGGAATTATTCTAACTCTGGCAACATTATTAATGGTTTTGGCACCGCGTATATTGCTTACTTCTACATCAAATGTATAAGTACCAGTATCTAATAATGCGGTTGCTGGGGTTAATTCTAGCCTTCCGCCCAATGCATTCACGTTAAATGGCTTGTACATTGCAGTGCCTAATTTTAAAGCCAATAATTGAGGCGTGGAGTCTTGAGGTGTAACTTCCCCTTTATAGATGGGGATTTCGTAAGTTCTATTTAATTCATCAGCTTCCTTGCCTGCCAAATTTCTTATTGACAATAATTTTACAGTTAAAGGATTGGTAGATCCATCCGCCTGAATAGGTGCAGAAGTAGTTACCCTTCCTTTAATGCCAACGAATGGATTCGAGAGATAGAAGAAAGTATTGCCAAGAAATCCTTCTTGTGGTTTCTTTGTGCAAGCATAGGTTAATGCCATAGCGATGCAAGCAATACAAATTATTTTGACATTCTTTTTCATAAATTTTGATTTTCAGGTCAGAAACGAACAAATGTGTGTAGGTTACTTAATACGTGCATAGTAGTAG
>JAIXYL010000160.1 GCA_027490265.1 Sediminibacterium sp. | reverse complement strand
GTTCTATTGTTGCAATCAATTAAAATCTACCAGTCTTGCATATACCGCTGTTGAAGAAAGCAGTTGTGGCATGAGCCATAAGATGAAAGATTGCTGCAAAACAAAAGTAAAATTTCTAAAGTCTCAGGATACGCATTTTGCTAAAACAGGACTAATGAGTATGCCATCTTTAGAAATGCATACGAATACCACTGTATTTTTTTCGATTGCGCCAATCATCCATTACAAGGGAACAATCGCCGTTCCACAGAGCAATCCGCCACCTTTACAAGACGGCATACCGCTCTATCAATTTTATTGTAATTACAGAATCTGATTTACTACTTCATTAGTTTGATACTACGCATTTAATAGTAGTATCTATTGGCGTTTCTATACCGCATCTTCTTTATTTACATAAACAAACCAACATGAAAAAAACCATCATGCTAGTACTAGCAGGGTTCTTAAGCCTTGCTACCTATGCACAACAAACAGCGCCTAAGCAAGACACTACAAAAGCAACCCATGCTTGTCCAATGCATCCAGAAATAACTGGAACAGAAAAGGACAAATGCAGCAAATGTAAAATGTCTTTAACACCAGCTAAGCAGTATGTATGCCCCATGCATGCAGATATTACCAGCACTAAAAAAGATGCAAAATGCAGCAAATGCGGTATGGCTTTAAAAGAAGCCAAGCCTGCAGCAACCAAGCATTAATTCATTATTTCCTGACGCAGATCACTGTGTCAGGAAATTTTTAAACAAGAAGAAGATGAAACAAACTATTTATTGGTTATTGTCATTCATGTTTTTGGTGATGACCAATACCATAAATGCACAAACAACCGACACCAGTGCCACCACTGTACAATTTAGAGTGGAAGGCGCTTGTGAAATGTGTAAAGAAAGAATAGAAGAAGCAGCTAAAGGAAAAGGCGTGCAAAAAGCAGATTGGGATATAGCATCTAAAATGTTGACCCTACATTATTTTCCTTCCTTAGTGAATATCAATAAAATAAAAAACAGAATTGTAGAAGCGGGACACGATCTACTCAATAAAAAAGCAAAAGATAATGTGTACAACGATTTACCAGAATGTTGTCATTATCGCGATGAAAACAAAGAAGCACATGAAGCAGCCAATATAAATGCGGATGAAGTCAGAGGTATTGTATTAGAAGCCAATAAAAAAGGAGAATTCAATCCATTGTTTCAAGCAAGCATACAATGGTTGAATACCAATAAAGGTGTACGCACCGATAGCCTTGGCTATTTTAGCATCCCAACAACTTCCAACTCCAATCAATTAATCATTAGCTATGTGGGCTATA
The DNA here is from genome assembly GCA_027490265.1 of Sediminibacterium sp. GTDB lineage: Bacteria > Bacteroidota > Bacteroidia > Chitinophagales > Chitinophagaceae > Sediminibacterium. The sequence goes on along the minus strand of JAIXYL010000160.1, from coordinate 3,626 downwards.
AATCTGATACGTTTACTGTGGAGGGGCCCTCAACGTTAAAAGTCATATTAGCAGAAAATCAGCAATTACAAAATATAACCGTTACGAACTCGCGCAGATCAAGTTATATCAACACCATTAGCCCAATTCGATCTGAAATCATGACGGCTAAAGAATTGTTGAAAGCAGCTTGTTGCAACTTGAGTGAAAGTTTTGAAACCAACCCATCTGTAGATGTGTCTTACAATGATGCAGTTACAGGTTCCAAGCAAATACAATTATTGGGCCTAAGCGGCAACTATACGCAATTGACCGTAGAAAATTTACCAGGACCAAGGGGATTAGCCACACCGCTAGGACTCAACGCCATTGCAGGTCCATGGATTGAATCGATCCAATTAACCAAAGGAGTAGGCTCTGTTGCAAACGGTTTTGAAAGCATTGCCGGACAAATTAATGTAGAACTAAAAAAACCAGGTATTGGAGAACAACTTTTGGCCAATGTATACGTGAATGAATTTGGCAAGACCGATTTGAATCTAAATTTACAAACCAAACTCAATAGCAAATGGTCTGCAGGATTGTTATTGCACAACAATTTTTTAAACAACCCCAATATCGATTTCAACAAAGACGGCTTCAGAGATTTACCAACAGGCAATCAATTCAGTATGGTCAACCGATACCATTACAATGATTCAAAAGGTTGGATGGCACAGATGGGTATTAAAGTGATGACCGACAACAAAACAGGCGGCCAAACCAATTTTGATCCTAAGCAACATCAGCATTCCAATAGCATTTATGGTTTAGGCATCAATACCAAACGCTATGAAGGATTTGCAAAAATTGGTTATGTATTTCCACAAAAAGTATACAAGAGTATTGGGTTACAAATTGCAGCCATTAACCACGATCAGGATGCATATTTTGGCAAAACCATTTATAATGCCAATCAAAAAAGTCTTTACAGTAATTTGATTTATCAAAGTATCATTGGAAACACCAATCATAAATTTCGCACAGGGCTTAGTTTACAACACGATAATTACAATGAATTGTTTAATACCACCAATTACCAAAGAACAGAAACTGTAGCCGGTGCATTCTTTGAGTATACTTATACTGCTTCAGAAAAATTGAGCATGGTTGCGGGTATCAGGGGCGATCATCACAATTTATTTGGCGCATTCCTAACACCGAGATTGCATATACGCTACGAACCATTTAAAGGCAGTGTTTTTAGATTCAGTGCTGGTAGAGGGCAAAGAACGGCCAATATTTTTGCTGAAAATACAGGCATCTTCGTGAGTGCAAGACAATTAACGATTATGAGTGCTACAACAGGTAAAGCTTATGGTTTAGATCCTGAAATTGCTTGGAACAGAGGCATCAGCTTTGATCAATCTTTTAGACTTTTCAATCGGAAAGCCAGTTTAGCGATTGACTTTTTTAGAAACGATTTTACCAATCAAGTGGTCACCGATTTAGAAACCACCAATGAAATTCGCTTTTATAATTTGAAAGGAGAATCCTACTCCAATGGTTTTCAAACAGAATTGAGTGTAGAACCTATTAGTCAATTAGAAGTGAAAATGGCGTATCGCTTTTTTGATGTAAAAACAACCTATGGCAATGAATTATTACAAAGACCATTTGTGTCTCAAGATAGGGCCTTCTTAAGTTTGGATTATACAACAGGCAATAACTGGAAATTCAATTACACAATTACTTACAACGGACAAAAACGAATACCGTCTACCTTGAGTAATCCCATTCAATTTCAAAGAGAAGCCATGTCACCTGATTTTTACTTGATGGCAGCACAAATCAGCAAGACGCTCGGCAAGAATAAATCAATGGATGTTTATATTGGTGCAGAAAATTTGACCAACTTTTTTCAACAAGGGGTGATTATATCCGCCGCCAATCCATTCGGCCCTCAGTTTGATGCATCCCTTGTGTGGGGACCTATCAACGGCAGAATGTTGTATGCAGGTTGGAGGATGCGCTTGAAATAATTAATAGTGGTTGATGTCTTGCTTGTTAAAGGCTTTGTACATCCTGCTTTTATCAAACATTTTTTCATTGTTGGCAATGAAAATAGTGGCTACCCCATTCCCAATAAAATTGGTAATGGCCCTTGCTTCAGACATGAAGCGATCTACGCCTAAGAGCAGCGCCAATCCCTCGATAGGAATAACTTTTGTGGCCGTTAAGGTAGAAGCTAATATGATGAACCCACTACCAGTAACACCAGCGGCACCTTTTGATGTCACCATTAAAATACCGATGATGGTAATGATCTGTTCCATATTCAAATGGACATCAAATACCTGAGCTAAAAAAACAATCGCCATTGACAAATAAATGGAAGTGCCATCCAAATTAAATGAATAGCCAGCTGGTACTACCAAGCCAACCACTGATTTATGACAGCCCATTTGTTCCAATTTTTCCATTAAAGATGGTAATGCAGCTTCTGAAGAAGAAGTTCCCAATACAATCAATAATTCATTTTTGATATATCCCAAGAATTTCCAAATGCTGATTTTATAATAGCGCATTACCGCACCCAAAATCAAGAAAATAAACAAAGCCATCGTTACATACACGCAAAGCATCAACTTACCCAATGGTACTAAAGTGGCTAACCCATATTTACCAATCGTAAATGCCATTCCACCAAAAGCCCCAATAGGGGCCAATTTCATGACCCAATGCAAGCCTTTGAAAACATATTTTGAACAAAAATAAAAACCAGGCAAAATCTTTTCCTTATAAGCAGATTTACTAATGATAACTCCCGAAACAATTGCCAAAAGCAGTACTTGAATGGTGATATTGTCTTTAAAAAATTGAAGCCAAGAAATTGAAATAGGCGCGCCACTGTATTTTGAAATATCGCCCTTATTAACGGCAGCCGTATTAACACCAGTTCCGGGCTCAAACAAGAACCCAACCCCCAACCCAATTAATAATGCAATCGTTGTTACAATTTCAAAGTACAAAATGGCTTTACCCCCTACTTTCCCCACTTTCTTTAAATCGCCCATACCGCAGATACCTGTAACAATGGTCAACAGAATAATGGGGTTTATAAACAGCTTGATGATATCAATAAAGTATTTGCCTAAAGGTTGCATGGCCACTCCCTTTTCAGGGAAAAAATGACCCAACAAAATCCCAGCAGTGATGGCAAACAACACCCAAAAAGTTAGGTTAGAAGCAATTTTTTTGATCATAAAATCAATTAACGTTGAAGAAAATTATTGGACAACCGCATTTACAATTCCCACGCAAAATTGAATTTCTTCATTGGTTAATTGCATAATTCGAAAGGTTTCTCCATCCTTATCCAAATAGTTGTAAACCGTAGCATACTTTTCTGGTAAACGCCCTGTAATCTTTTTAATAAAGCTTAAAGCAATTAAGAAAGTACCCAAACTAGAAGGATGTGAACCATCATGGTGAAATAAATTCATTGAAGGGTTTGTTTTTCTTGCCAATGCCCAACTATCCCCGACTGGTACAACTGTTGCTCCAGTTTTTGATGCCAATGTTTGATAGACTTCACTGATTAATGGCTGGGTTTCCGGCGTTTTTTCCTTTTCCTAAGTACTATACAAAAATGGTTTGGAGCCTAC
>JAIXYL010000033.1 GCA_027490265.1 Sediminibacterium sp. | reverse complement strand
TCAATACACAAGCAGTGGCCGTAGAAGGCCTGTACGGACGCTCTATCATGGCGTCATTTCATGGCATTTGGAGCTTAGCCGGTTTCACTGGCGCTGCTGTAGGTACCCTGATGATAGGCATGGGCTTTGATCCCACCCAACATTTTTTATGCATCACCATATTGATGATTACCCTTGCGCTGCTGATGAAATTTGGCAGAATGCCAAAGGATGCAGTGACTGGTGATCAACCATTGTTTGTAATGCCCGATCAAAAATTATTAAAGCTAGGATTGATTGCGTTTTGTTGCATGGCTGCGGAGGGAACCATGTTTGACTGGAGTGGCATTTATTTTCAAAAAATTGTTGAAGCGCCTAAAGGATTGGTTACACTTGGTTATGCTGCATTTATGGGTACAATGGCCATGGGTCGATTTTTTGGTGATGGATTGGTTTTAAGATTTGGTAGAAAAGAGCTTTTACAAGCCAGTGGGATCACCATCGCTATTGGTTTATTGATTGCCGTATTTTTCCCAACCTTACTAATGGCTACCATTGGTTTTTTATTGGTTGGATTTGGGGTATCTTCTGTTGTACCCATCGTATACAGTCAGGCAGGCAAATCCGAAAAAATGAATGCAGGCATGGCGTTGGCTGCTGTTTCCAGCATTGGCTTTCTAGGATTTTTTATTGGTCCACCGTTGATAGGCTTCATTGCTGAAGCATTTGGATTACAATGGTCCTTCGGGATTATAGCTGTATTAGGATTTGGCACGACGATTCTTGCGGGAATCACTAATTTTAAAGACTAATACAACAGCCCTTATGTCTCAGGATATACATGTTCCTTTAGCAGAAAGAATGCGCCCAACCACTTTAGATGAAGTAGTGGGGCAATTGCATATTACTGGGCCTGGGAGCATGCTTAGGACTGCTTTAGAAAACGGAATCATCCCATCTATGATTTTATGGGGGCCTCCAGGTGTTGGCAAAACAACGTTGGCCAATGTAATCACACAAACGCTGCAAGTCCCCTATTTTCAATTATCCGCTATCAGCAGTGGGGTTAAAGAAGTACGTGAAGTGATTGAGGAAGCCAAACATTTAAGTGGCGCTGTTTTATTTATTGATGAGATCCATCGTTTTAATAAAAGCCAACAAGATGCCTTATTGGGTGCTGTTGAAAAAGGGATCATCCGCTTGATTGGTGCAACAACAGAAAATCCTTCTTTTGAAGTGAACGCTGCCTTGCTCAGTAGATGTCAGGTTTATGTGTTAAAAGCTTTAGAAAAACATCAGTTGATTCAATTGATGAATGACGCCATTCAACGTGATACACTGTTACAACAAAAAAATATACAGCTCATTGAAACGGAGGCTTTGATCAACCTAAGTGGCGGTGATGGCAGAAAATTACTCAACTTATTGGATCTTGTAGTACAAACTGGCCATACCAATATCACTGATGAATTGGTGCTAAAAGTAGCCCAACAAAAAATTGCCCTTTACGACAAGAGTGGAGAACAACATTATGATATTGTTTCTGCCTTTATCAAAAGTATGAGAGGCTCTGATCCAAATGGTGCTGTGTATTGGTTAGCAAGAATGATTGAAGGTGGAGAAGACGTTAAATTTATCGCGAGAAGAATGCTCATCTTCGCAAGTGAAGACATTGGAAACGCCAACCCGAATGCCTTATTATTGGCCAATGGTACTTTTGATGCGGTGTCTAAAATTGGGTATCCAGAAAGCAGAATTATTTTATCACAATGTGCTACCTACTTAGCGTCATCGCCTAAAAGCAATGCGGCTTATGAAGCCATCGCCAAAGCCCAAAAAGCAGTTGCACAACACGGTGATTTATCGGTGCCGTTGCATCTGCGCAATGCCCCTACCAAAATGATGAAACAAATGGATTATGGCAAAAATTATCAGTACTCACATTTGGGCGAAAACAATTTTATTGAACAAGAATACTTGCCCGATCAACTAACCAACACACCATTTTATGTGCCGGGTAACAATGCCAGAGAAAACGAGATCAAAAAATTTTTAAAAGACCGCTGGAAAGGAAAGTACGGTTATTAAGCTTGAATTTTTTGAGGCACTAAACGTTCTGCTACTCTTTCTACTTCTGCTCCCCTTTCACCCCCTTCATGGTATTCAGCGTCTTCATTTACATCCCATAAATCATAGACTTCTTTGCCCGCAACAATATTTTTAGCAGCCAACATTGCAGTCATCATACTATGGTCTTGATTGTTGTACTTGTGCATGCCGTTTCTTCCAACCAAATACAATCCAGGATATGCTTTTAATGCTTCTCGCACATCGTTCACACGTTCCTTATACATATGATCGTAAACTGGATATGCTTTAGGCTGTCTAACCACATAGCCATCTACTACAGCGCTTGGTTTGGTTAACCCAATTTGTGCAATTTCTTTTTTTGCAAGCTCAATTAAAGTTGCATCAGAACTGGTCCACAAACCATCACCTTCAAAACAAAAATATTCTAATCCATAACAAGCCATTTCGGGATCTGGTACCATATAAGGGCTCCAAGATTTGAAATTTTGAATCCGTCCTACTTTTACACTGGGATCGTGTATATAAATCCAATTATCATGAAATGCGTCTTCGTCTTTACAAATTAATACAACCGTTAAAAAGTCTCTGTAGCCTAAGTTACTCGCACCATCTAATGCTTTAGCAGGAAATGCTGGACTAACAGATTGAATCAATTCTCGCATGGGTGCAGAAGACAATACATAATCAAAATTGTCAAATGTTCTTCCATCGGATGTATGGACTGTCCATTTTCCATCGGCTTTGGCAATTTGATTAACGCCGCAATTCATTTCTACTTGCACCCCCATGGCTCTGCATTTTTCTGTGCAACGCTCCCACATCAATCCTGGTCCTTGTTTAGGATATCTAAATGAATCAATCAATGTTTTGATGACATCACCTTTATGAGACGGCTTTGGTTTGAACAATGCATTCCAAATAGCACTGCTTAAAGACAGGCCTTTGATTCTTTGTGCGGCCCAATCAGCTGAAATATCTTTACATGGGATGCCCCATACTTTTTCGGTGTATGTTCTAAAGAAAATATTAAACAGTCTTTGTCCAAATTGATTCACTACCCAATCTTCAAAATTGGTTGGATTTTTTACGGGGAATATTTTGGCTTTTAAGTAACTCAACACACATAATCCACTTTCAATGATGCCTAATTTTTTCAAGGCTTCCATAGCCACCAATGGATAAGAAAAAAACTTTTTATTGTAATAAATTCTAGAACTCCTCGGACGCTCTAACATCTCATCACCTAATATCTCTGTCCAGAAATCTTCTACTTCTTTTGACTTAGAAAAAAACCGATGGCCACCAATATCAAAATGATAGCCCTTGTAACTCTCAGTTCTTGAAATTCCACCCACATATGTTGGGTCTTTTTCAAATACAACCACATTTTGTTCAGCCTTACCTAATAAATAAGCTGCAGTTAATCCTGCTGGCCCTGCTCCGATAATTGCGACTCTTTTTGACATGTTTAAGGCTGCGATGCTTATTTTTACAGCAGTGCAAAGATGCAGGATTATTTGCAAATCATTTAAATGAACCTAATGGAAACTGGAACCGCTTATTTTTTACAAAAACCCTTTGAAGCACTCAATCCTTTTGAATTATATGCAATCATTCGGTTAAGAAACGAAGTTTTCGTGGTTGAACAGAATTGTGTCTTTCAGGATGCTGATAATAAAGACCAAGCTTGTTTACATTTAATGTATTGGAAAAATGAGGAACTCATTGCTTATTGTAGATTGGTACCGCCAACTGTGGCTTACGACGAAATGAGTATTGGCAGAGTAGTCAGTTCTCCTTATCATCGCAAATCAGGTGCAGGAAGACAATTAATTGCAGAAGCCATCCAACGCATACAAGATGCATTTGGCAAAGGCCCAATTAGAATAGGTGCCCAATGTTATTTGATTAAATTCTACGGCTCCTTTGGTTTTATAGAAGAGGGCGAAATGTATTTAGAAGACGGTATTGAACATATTGAAATGGTCAGGCAATAATAGGCAGATTCACAGTAAATGTTGACCCTTTTCCTTCGGTTGAATCCAATTCTATAGAACCATTGTGCATTTCTATAATTTTTTTGCAAATAGCTAAGCCTAAACCATAACTTTTTTCACCAGCAGTACCTTGTCGTTTTGCGGTAGTGAATAAATCAAAAATTTTCGTTTGTAGGTCCACAGGTATACCAATCCCATTGTCTTTAATCACAATTTCAGCCGATTGGCCTTTTCTTTTCAGGGACACATAAATAATATCATTGGGTTTGCTAAACTTGATCGCATTGGTTACTAAATTGGAAATCACCCGATCAATTTTATCCTTATCGGCATTAACGATTATTAATTCTTTAGGAATATTTGATTCAATAATTATTTCTTTTTCTTTTGCAGTAAATACCAATATCTGCAAAGTCTGCTTAACAAGGGTGTTTAATGTAATCTGTTGAATATGATATTGTTCAATTGAATGCATATTGGTTTGCATTAAATCACTAATCAGCCTTAGTGAGGATTCTGCACTTTGATCAACCAATCTAAACATGTCTTTACTACTCTCTGGTACATTTGCATCAGATATCATGATTTTGCTGATTCCAGAAATACCACTTAGTGGTGTTCTTAAATCGTGCGCAACTACATTTAAAATCCGTTCTTTTTCCGCTTTATTTTTTTCAAGTTCGTGATAGGCATTTTCTAATTGATATTGATTTTTGAAATAGATATCTTTAAAATAATAAAGACAAATTGAGAAGAACGCTAAAGGAAAGATGATTTTAATCGTTTTTTCAAAAATGCTTAAAAAAGACATCGCGTTTAAAGGCATTTCATCTAAACGTATGATTGTAAAAGTGAATGATACAAAAACAACAAATAAAATGTACTGCCAATTTTTTTCGCAAAGTACTACTGCAGCAACAATCATAATCAAAAATCGATATTCATTGCCATTCTTAAAAACATATGCAGTATAGGATGCTAGTATTGCGCCAGCAAATAATAAAGCAGGTCGATAACTTAAAAATCGTTGTGAATATGAGATGTAATAGCCAAATCCGAAAAGGGTTAAATGAGTGAAATTAAATAAGGATAAAACATACTCACCTAAATAAATATTAATGCACATTACCAAAAAGGCAAATGGTGCCGCCATCAGTAAAAATATATTAAACATATAATTCTGATAGGCTATTCGAAAAGGTGTTTTTGCCTCATTGCCTAATGAGAGTAATCGATGGATTATACTGGATTTAGACTTTAGCATAAATAATGCGGAAAGTTAACCCATTTAAAGGAGTAAATTTTGCCTTGTCTACCATAGGGGCAAAAAAAAACCCTGATCGATAAGGATCAGGGTTCAATAAATATGGCAGCTACCTACTCTCCCAGCTAGATGCGAGTACCATCGGCCATGGGGGACTTAACTTCTCTGTTCGG
>JAIXYL010000091.1 GCA_027490265.1 Sediminibacterium sp. | reverse complement strand
TGATGCATTGGGATGGAATTGCAGAAGCTGCAGTGGTACAATGAATCGATTGGTTCGATTTTATCACCACGGGGATGCCAATGATTTACGTGCCGTGATACAACATGCGATTGACCAATATGGTTATCAAGAGATTGTTTTAGTAGGTTTTAGTATGGGGGGAAGTTTAACTTTTCGCGCCATCGCAGAGTTTCCAGATCAGGTACCTGCTGCAGTAAAAACGGCTATTGGATTTTCAGTGCCCTGTAGTTTGAAAGGCAGTGTAGATGCATTATCAACAAAAGCCAATCGAATCTATCTAAAACGATTTTTAAAAAAGCTGGGTATAAAAATTAAACTGAAAGCCCAATTGTTTCCCGGACAAATTGATGCAACCGGATATGACCAGATCCGCACATTTATTGAATTTGACAATCGCTATACAGCACCTTTACACGGTTATCAAGACGCATTAGACTTTTACGAAAAAGCAAGTGTGGGTCCATTGCTTCATCAAACAAGCATCCCATCATTAATCGTGCAAGCCCAAAATGATCCTTTTTTATTACCCAATTGTATGCCCATTGAAACAGCAAAAGACCATCCATTTTTGCACTTAGAAATGCCAGCAGTTGGTGGGCATTGTGGTTTTATGCAAAAAGGACAATTGCATACATGGGCTGAATACAGGGCATTGGCATTTGCCCTATCTGTGCTTAAAGACTCAGTGGTCTGATCCAAATATTTCTAAAGCTTACAGGATTGCCGCCATCCATGCCGTGGTCTTGAATCACCAATGGCGCTTTATCGGGGTGTTGTTTATAAGAGGCGGGTCCAATCCACTCCGTACCACCCTGAATGGTTACATTGTTTTGCACCAAGACACCATTGTGAAACACAGTGATGGTAGCAGGTTGCTGAAGTTTACCGTCTGAGAAAAATACAGGCGCATTGAATACAATATCATAACTCTGCCATTCACCAGGTTTTCTTGACGCATTTACCAAGGGAATATGTTGCTTGTAAATACTGCCCGCTTGACCATTCGAATAAGTAGGATTATTATAAGAGTCTAACACTTGTAACTCATATTTTCCCATCAAAAAAATACCACTGTTGCCCCTGCTTTGACCTGCACCCGCAATGGCGGCTGGGCTTCTCCATTCAATATGCAATTGACAACTGCCAAAAGAGGCTTTGGTTTCAATATCGCCAGATCCTTTTACCACATTCAAAATACCCTGCGCATCCATTTTCCAGCCAATTGGGCCACCCCCTTTTTTCTGAAAAGCATCCGTACCCTTGCCATTGAATAAAACAATGGCATCGGAGGGAGCGTCACTGCTGAGTTTACCAGGGGTTACAACAGTTGGCACAGGTTCCCAAACTTCAGTTTTTTTAGAGGCTTTTACAAGGCTGTCCATATTGGGCTTTTGTTGCGCAACGCAATTGGTAGCAACCAAAGCGGGAATGATGGTGAATACAAGCAAACGTTTCATGATTCTAATATCGTTAAAAAAACAGTAAAATCTAGTATTTCTACCATATAGTTTCAAAGATGAAAGTAAGAATTTAGAAAAACAATACTTCATTATAAAATAGGGTTATGAAAAGCACCATTAAAGTTTTTCTTGCAGACAATCAAGTCATGTACAAGCTTGGATTAAAAACCATGCTGAAAAATTATGCAGCTTTTGAAATTATTGGAGACGATCGATTTAAAAATAATTGGGCAGAAGACATTCTTCAGTTAAAACCTGATTTGGTATTAATAGATTTAGATGCAGATACTGAAGAAGTCGTTAAGACAGTATTAGCGGCTGCTCCAAATACGGCCATGGTTTTCTTGTCGTTTCAATTGACTAATGAGTTGATATTACATATGTTGGATGTAGGAGTGCTTGGTGTTGTTTCAAAATTAGCAGACCCAACAGAAATCATTGAAGCCATAGAAAACTGTTATTTGCAAAAACCATATTTATGTAAAATCAGTTCCAACTGTCTTTCTCAAATTGTTGCCACAAAATATCAAACGCCGAAGAAGATTTCGGCCAATTTTACTGAACGCGAATTACAAATCATAGAACGAATTTGTAATGAAAGAACCAGCAAAGAAATTGCCAGTGAATTACATTTAAGCAAACGAACTGTTGAAGGACATCGAACCAGAATCATGTATAAAGTGGGCGCCAAATGCAGTGCAGGTATTGTAACCTATGCATTGCACAATAACCTCTTTCAGCGAACTTCATAAGGTTTAATTCCATCCACCGCCTAGCGATCTGTACAAATCAATTAAATAAATGAAGGCTATTTTTTTGCTATTAATTTGTTCCAACTCAGCTTCCAACACACCTCTTTGTGCGCTGATGACTTCTAAATAATTTGCATAACCACCCATATAAAGGTCTTTTGATGCTGCAACTGCCGCTTGTAAACCTTTGGTTTCTTGTTCTTTTAGTTGAAAGATTTTTTTGTAATGATCAATGCCACTTAATTGTGTTTGTACTTCATGGTAAGCATAAATAATTTGCTTACGATATGTTTCAAACGCTTCTTGTTGAGCTGCAGTCGCCAATTGATAATTGCCTTTTAATCTATTTTTACTCAACACTGGTGTTACCAATCCACCCAATAAACCATAGGTTAAGGATTGTGGGCTAAACAACACAGAAGATTTAAAACTATTCAAAGCCGTGTATGCATTGATGTTTAAAGAAGGCAGAAATGCTTTTCTGCTGGCTTCTAATTCAGCTCCAGCAGCTTCTAATAAAAATTCTGCTTCCCTGATATCGGGTCGATTCACCAATAATTGAGCAGGTACACCAATTTGAATATCAACAGGCACCACCAAATCTACAATTGGTTTGCCCCTGTTAATTTTAAATTCATATTTACCTGAGATGGCACTCAACATATTTTCAGTGGCGGTGATTCTTTGTTCCATCACGTTCAACATACTTTTTGTGCCAAGCAACTGTGCATTAAATTGTTGAACCGCCAACTCAGTTGCACGTCCGCCTGCTTTTTGTGCAATGACAATCTCCACTGCATTTTCTTGAAGGGCAATATTGTTTTTTAAAATCTCTAATTCTTTGTCTAAAGCCAATAATTCATAATACAGTGTGGCTACTTGCGCTACCAATTGCGTGGTGACCCATTGTCTGGCTTGATCGGTTGCTAAAAATTTATTGTAAGCCGCTTTTTTTTGATTGGAGAGCTTGCCCCAGATATCAGCTTCCCAACTACTCCTAAAGCCCACAAAAAAATCTGGCATATTTAAAGGAATCTGTTGGTCTTTAGAAATATTGGGCGACCGATTCATGTCAAAATTGCCCAGTCCATTCATGGTGTAATCCCCAAACTTATCAACGCCACTTGAAACAATGGCATCTAATCCAGGTTTGGTAAGTCCTTGTGAAATCCCAAATCCTGCCTTGGCAGCAGCCATTCGTTGAACAGCAATTCTGATGTCTGCATTGTATTGCAAAGCCGTATCAATTAAGGCTTGCAATGCGGGATCAGGAAAGAATAATTTTTTGGGCAAACGTGCAATGCTGTTGCTGTCTAATGATTGTTGATAGGCGGGTGGCAACAAAGTATTTTTATCAAGGGTTGTTGCTTTGGGCATTGCACAAGCCACCAATAAACACACCATGCAACCATATATTGTCAATGTCTTTTTCATAGTCGTTGAATCTATCTGTCGGATAATTGTTCTGGATGATCTGGAATGCTTACAACGGGCTGAACAGTTGGTTTTTTAGATAATTTTTCAGACAACTGTGCAAAAATCACATACAATCCAGGAATGATGATGACGCCAAAAATGGTTCCAAACAACATACCTCCTGCTGAAGCGGTACCAATGGAACGGTTACCAATTGCGCCTGCACCTGTTGCAATCACTAGCGGAATTAATCCAGCAATAAATGCAAAAGAGGTCATAAGAATGGGCCTTAATCTTGATACAGCACCTTCTTTTGCCGCTTCTAAGATTGAGAAGCCTTGGCTTCTCCTCAGCATGGCAAATTCCACAATCAAAATGGCATTCTTCCCTAATAAGCCAATCAGCATCACCAAGGCCACCTGTGCATAAATATTGTTTTCCAAACCCAATAATTTTAATGCAACAAATGCACCAAAAATACCTGTTGGTAAAGACAAGATTACCGCAAATGGCATGATAAAACTTTCGTATTGTGCTGATAAAATCAAATACACAAATATCAAACAAACCAAAAAGATTGAACCAGCTTGGCCACTTGAAGCAATTTGATCTCGGGTGATACCAGACCATTCATAACTATACCCTCTTGGTAATTTTTCTTTGGCTACTTTTTCAACAGAGGCAATGGCTTCACCACTACTAAATCCAGCTTTTGCGTCACCATTCACCATGGCTGCGGTGTACATATTGTACCTGGTTAATTGCTCTGGTCCGTACACTCTTTCAAGTTTGATGAATGTACCATAAGACACCATTTCACCACGGTCGTTTTTTACATACAAATTCATTAAGTCATTGGGCTTGGCTCTATAATTAGGATAAGCCTGCACCATCACTTTATACATTTGTCCAAAACGAATAAAATTGGTGGCATAATAACTTCCAATTAATGTTTGTAAATCACTCATGGCGTTGTCTACAGATACCCCTTTTTTAGCAGCCATATCATAATCAATATGAATCATGTACTGAGGGAAGCTTGGATCAAACCCAGTATAAGCAGCGCCTACTACACCGGCAGCTTTGATGTCTTCAATGAGTTGATTGGTCACACTAGCCGTTTGTTGCAAGTTGCCAGTGCCCGTTTTATCAATGACCCTTAATTCAAAGCCACTTGTATTACCAAAGCCAGGCACAGTAGGAGGCGGCATGAATTCTATGTTGGCATCTTTAATATGACTTGTTTTATTTTTTAAAATTGGAATTAATTCTGCTACTGTTTGATCGCGCGATTTCCAAGGTTTTAGGTTGATCATCATCATACCATAAGATGCACCCGCTGCTTCTGTGATTAAACTATATCCACTCAGTGTGGTAATATTTTCAACAGCTGGTAGGTCTTTGATGGCTTTCTCTAATTGCACCAATACATTTTCTGTTCGCTCAACTGTTGCACCAGCTGGCGCGGAAACGTTTACATAAATAATACCTTGGTCTTCGGTAGGAATAAATCCACTTGGCAAAACGCGATTGATGCCAACTGTTCCTACAAAGAATACCACCAACATTAATACAATGATGATTTTTCTGCCACTGATTAGTGTCACTAAACTGGCATATTTTGATTCAGTTTTGGCAAAGCCTTTATTGAATGCATTAAAAAATCTGCCCAATACATTTTTCTTTTTTGGTTGGCCATGGGTGTTTTTAATCAGCAAAGCACAAAGTGCTGGTGTCAGCGTTAATGCATTGATACCAGAAATCACAATTGATACAGCCAGCGTTAAAGAGAATTGTCTATAGAACACCCCAGCAGAGCCTGTTAAAAATGCTGCAGGAATAAATACCGCGGACATCACTAAAGTGATGGCAACCACCGCAGACGCAATTTCTTTAATGGCGGCAATGGTAGCATCCATGGCATTCATATGCTGCTCTTCCATTTTTACGTGAACCGCTTCCACCACAACAATGGCATCATCCACCACAATACCAATGGCCAATACCAAGGCAAATAAGGTCAACAAATTAATAGAGAATCCCATCACTTGCATAAATGCCAAGGTTCCAATTAAGGCAACCGGAACAGCCAATGCAGGAATAAGGGTTGATCTAAAATCTTGTAAAAAAATAAATACGATAATGAATACCAAAATAAAGGCTTCAATCAATGTTTTGATTACTTCTTTAATAGAAGCATCTAAGAAACGCGAAACGTCATAAGCCACATTGAATTTCATGCCGGGCGGAAATGAGGTTTCTTTTAATTCAGCCATTCTTTTTTTAACCTTGGTGATCACTTCCTTTGCATTTGAACCAGGGCGTTGTTTAAGCATGATGGATGCAGAGGGTTTACCATCTGTTTTTGAAATCATGCTGTAAGTCATGGCTCCAAACTCAACATCAGCAATATCTTTTAAGTATAAGATTGATCCATTGTTTTCTGATTTAACCACAACGTTTTTGTATTGATTGGGCTCAAAAAACTTACCAGTATATCTTAAAATGTATTGTAAGCTTTGCGGATTCTTACCAGAGCTTTCACCTGTTTTACCTGGAGCGGCTTCTACGTTTTGATTTCTTAATGCATTAATTACATCTTGTGCAGACACGTTATATGCCAACATGCGATCTGGCTTTAACCAAACACGCATGGAGTATTCTTTTTGCCCCATGATCTCAGCAAATCCTACACCATCAATTCTTTTTAACTCTTGTAAAATATTGATGTCGGCAAAATTGTAAATAAACTGTTCGTCAGCAGCGGTGTCTTCACTCATCACATTCAAGTAAAGCAACATACTGTTGACATCTTTCTCAGTTGTTACACCGGCTTTAATAACTTCTTCTGGCAATTCATCTAAAACCGTGCTCACCCTATTTTGTACACTTACTGCTGCCACATCAGGATCAATGCCCACTTTAAAGGCAATGGTGATTAAGGTGATGCCATTATTACTTGAAACGGAAGACATATAAGTCATCCCAGGTACACCATTGATGGCTCTTTCTAAAGGCGTGGCTACTGCTTTGGCGCAAACTTCGGCGTTTGCGCCAGTGTATTTAGCAGTAACTGTTACAGAGGGGGGAACAATATCTGGAAATTGGGTAATGGGCAATGAGAACAAAGCCAATACACCTAATAAAGTAATGATGATTGAAATGACAAGTGATAGTACCGGTCGTTTAATAAAAGTCTCTAACATAGTTTAATTAGTTGATGGTTAACGCCGATTGCATCAGGCTGTCTAAATTCATTTTTTGTGGTTTAATTTTAGAACCTTGTCTGATACTTTGTACACCTTCGTATACAATGTTTTCACCTGGTTTTAAACCAGCTTCAACGATATAATACTGCGCAACCCTTCTGCCAGGTTTAAATGCACGCATTTGAACCATATTGTTTTTATCTACAACAAATACAAATGTTTTATCCTGAATTTCAAATGTGGCTTTTTGCGGAATAATAATGGCATTGTCTACAGCCGTGGTTAATCTGGCTTTACCAGAAGCCCCATGTTTCAATAACTTATTCGGATTGGGGAATCTGGCTCTGAACGCAATAGCACCGGTATTTTCGTTGAATTCGCCATCGCTGGTTTCAATTTTTCCTTGAAAAGCATATGAAGTACCATCAGCTAATAAGAGGTTCACGAGTCTGTCCTCTTTCATCCCCTTTGTAACCGTTTTTCTGTACTGCAAATATTCGTTTTCAGAAATATTGAAATAGGCAAACACATTGTGTACATCCGAAATAGTGGTTAACAAGGCACCTGGATCAATCAGGCTACCCATTTTTAAAGGAATGCGATCAATGATGCCATCAAAAGGTGCACGAATAAATGTGTAAGACAGTTTTGTTTCTGCACTGGTTTGAACAGATAAAGCTTCATCAATTTTGGCCTTAGCCGCTCTTACTTTTGAAGCTGCCAAATCATATTCGGTTTGTGCAATAACATTTTTCTCCACCAATATTTTGGTTCTGCCCAATTCTAGTTCGGCAGCTTTTGCTTCCGCCATTGCACTTGACACCGCAGCCTTAGCTTTGGCCAATTCTGTTTTAAACTCCAAATCATTGATTTGGAACATGGGTTGCCCCTTCTTTACTTCATGACCCTCGTCTACAAATATTTTTTCAAGGAATCCTTGCACCCTCGCTCTCACTTCCACATTTTTGACAGCCTGTATATCCGCAACATAATCTGTTTGTAGAACAGTATCTTTTTGAACCACTTCCACCACTGGCAAACTGGGAACTAACTCCGCCGTATTGTTTTTTTCTTTTGATTCACAGGCCCCCAAACCCCAGGCGGTAAAAAGTAGACATAACAAAAAAGGCGTGTTTTGAGCTGAAATACTGTTTTTCATGGCTGATTTTCAGTTAAATTGGTCGCAAATATATCGTTTTAATGTTTTTTTAATATTCGGGTTTATAGACGGCAGTTATTCAAATTTCATGCCATTAACAACCTATTTTGCGATGGTCAAATTAAAATTGGTATATCACCCGTCTGATTATATTTTTATACTATGAGTTTAGCGGAACGCATTAAATCTAACCCCCGATTAAAGCAACTGGTTTACCGCCTAATGGTGTCAGAAAATGCCCCTGGTTGCAGATTATGGGTAAGGCTGTTCATCAATCCCTTTGTTCATCAGGTATCTCGGAAAGCCATTATCAGACAATATGCTAGGTTAGATGTGGGTCCTTGGAATCAATTAACTATTGGTAAAAAAGCAGTCATTGAAGATTATTGTTGTGTCAACAATATGGTAGGCGATGTGGCTATTGGCGAAAACGCTTTATTAGGCTTGAGCAATACGGTGATTGGCCCAGTAAGTATTGGCAAAAACACCATTTTGGCTCAAAATATTGTTTTATCAGGTCTCAATCATGGATATGCCGATCCAGACATTCCAATTAAAGATCAAAAAGAAACAACAGCCCAAATTATTGTAGAAGAAGATTGTTGGATTGGCGCTAACTCAGTGGTAGTAGCGGGTGTAACCATTGGCAAGCATTCCATTGTAGCAGGTGGATCAGTGGTCACTAAAAATGTACCACCTTATACAATTGTTGGAGGTAATCCCGCAAAAGTTTTAAAACAGTTCAACCCCTTAACAAAGAATTGGGAAAAGCCTTAGTTCTGCTTTAACTTGCCGCTCCTATGACGGCCATTTTGATTTTTTTAGTATTGCATTGGTATCTATCTCTATTTGGACAAACGTTTTATCTGCACCGGTATTCGGCACATAAAATGTTTACCATGAATAAGTTCTGGGAAATTTTCTGGTACATCTATACTTGGGTAACACAGGGTACGTCTTATTTAAATGCAAGGGCATATGCCATTCTGCATCGCATGCACCATGCATACAGTGACACAGAAAAAGATCCGCATACCCCACATTTTTTTAAAGAAGTTTTTTCAATGATGTGGCATACCAAAAAAGTATACCATGGCGTATTAAAAGGTACCATGCCAGTAGAAAAAAAATTCGATAAAAACTTTCCAGTTTATCCCATTATTGATAAGATAGCAGACAGTTGGTTTACGCGTTTGTTTTTTGCAGCCATCTATATTTCTTTCTATTATTTTTTTGCAACAGCTTGGTGGATGTATTTATTTCTGCCAATTCATTTTTTAATTGGCCCTATTCAAGGTGCTGTGGTTAATTGGGCAGGACATAAATATGGATACAGAAATTTTCCGCACGAGAAAGACCATTCTAAAAATACATTTATCATCGATTTTTTAATGCTGGGTGAATTGTTTCAAAACAACCACCATCACGCAGGGGCAAGACCCAATTTTGCCGCAAAATGGTGGGAGATTGATCCTTGTTATCCCATCATCAAACTCTTTCATTGGTTGAGAATCATTCAATTGGTACCCATACGGTCTAATCAGTAGTTTTTGACCAGATTTCATAGATGGGTTCTCCTTTAGAACTCAATCCAGAATGGTGCCATTGACCGTTTTCAATTTTACCTGTGAAGTTGAGCGAAGCCCCAACTCTGCTGGAGTCTCTACTAAAAAACTCAATGTTTTCAGTGTATTTGCCGTTGATGAATTGATAGGTACCGCCACCAGTTCCAAAAAATTCACCCGTTTCAATATTGATGGCCATCCATTGAAAGCGCGTGCCAGTTAACAGTTTGTAAGTGCGTCTTGCTCTTAAAGGGTTTGGTGTGATTTGCTCCCCATTTTTTCTGCCACTCATATGCCAGTTACCAGCCAACGCATTTTCACCTTTATCAATTTGTTCAACCTGCTTATTCCCAAATGGCACGTTTTTAGTTTGACCAACTACGGCTTTATCTCTAGAATCAAAATGAATAGTTACAACGAGTTGATTCCCTTCTTTCACAAAAGGGCCGCCCCATGTATACTCAAAAGTTTTTGAAGCCATATTAAATTTGGTTGCTACAAAATAGCCATCCATCAAACAGAAAATAGACCCATTATCCGACAAGGGTTTAAATGCGCCTTTTGGAATGGATTGTGCTGTAGTGAATAGGCTAAGCAAGCATCCTATAGAGAGTAATATCGTTTTCATATAAACGCCATTAAATTGATTGAACAATTGATCATAATTGGTTTTGAATAAAAAAAGCAATTACCTGTTCTTTTTGAGCATCAGTTAAGTCAATCAGTACCAATTTTTTACTAAACTCATTGTTCAGTTGCACTGTTTTTCTAATTCTATTAAAATCAGCTGCAGGTATTTGCGCTACAGTAAAAGCTTCTTTCTGTTTCCAAGCTTCAGCATCAATGATCATATCGGCTTGACGACCATTCACGCCCAATTGGTCAACTATTTTTTTTCTAAATTTTGTTTTATAGGCTGTTACTAATTGTGTTTTGCTTAGGGTATCGTATTGTGGTAAATATCTTAATTCAGTAATGGCACATCCAGGTGCATTCATGCGCGTAATCAAGCCCTTTGCTCTATCACCAGTAATCGACAAAGCTTTGTACTTTTTTAATACTTCCTGATTGACTTCATTGGCGGTAGCAAAAGTATCATTGGTATTGGCTTCTATTTTGAGTTTTTGAAGTGTAGCCCAATAATTGATTTGACCTATTTTATTCGCTGTTTCTTCTGAAATACCTAATTCCTTCATTAATAAACCTTTCTCGCAATAACCAAATAGTTCAAGCTGTTCCTCGGGTGTCCATTGTTGCGTTTGTGCATTCAATTGTGGGTAAGCGTAAATCCCACAAAAACAGATAAACAATACAAGCTTTTTCATAATAATGGTTTAATAAAAATTAACTGAATACCAATTGCTGTAGTTTTGATCAAGTTAACAATAAATGCTTGTTCGGGCTTCTTAAAATTCTGTCAATTTTATCATCAAATACCTATTAACATGCGTACCTGGCGCTACACAATTGTCTTTTTGGTAGAACTTATTTTGTGTGTACAAATCTCCTCATTTGTTCAGGCTCAGGACACTATCGCCAACAATGCTTTAGCCACTATCATGCAACAATATCCAGTGATGGGATTATCTGTGGCGGTGGTTAAAAATAATCAAGTTGTATATGCGCAGTCTATTGGATGGAAAGACAGCCTTGCTAAAACCCGTTTAAGCAATACCGATATTTTTAGGATTGCGTCTATTTCAAAATCTTTTTCAGCAACAGCAGTCATGCAATTGATTGAAAAACGTCAATTGACTTTAGACAGTGATATCAGTGAGCTGATTGGGTTTACTGTTCGAAACCCGAAGTTTCCCGACAAGCCAATCACACTCAAAATGGTTTTATCGCATCGTTCTTCTATTAATGACAGTCAGGGGTATTTTAGTTTAGATGTGATCAATCCCTCAAAAAATCCAGACTGGGCCAAATCTTACAACACGTATGCTCCTGACTCCGGTTATATGTATTGTAATTTGAATTATAATCTAACGGGTGCCATCATTGAAAAATATTCAGGTGAGCGATTTGATACCTATATCAAGAAACATATTTTAGATCCATTAGGATTATATGGGGGCTATAATGTTGATGCATTAGACAGAAATCGATTTGCATCCATTTACGAATACAACAGAGATTCTTTAAGATTTTTTCCTTCGCCAAACGCTTATGCTAGCAGACGTGCAGACATGGCCAATTATATCATCGGCTATACTGCGCCCATTTTTTCGCCCACTGGCGGCATGAAAATTTCAGCCACTGATTTGGCCAAGTATATGATCATGCACAGTCAATTAGGTAAATACAATGGACAAAGAATCATCCGACGTAAAAGCGCCAAACGCATGCAAACCATTGTTTCCGTTAAAGAACAATACGGATTGGGATTATCAAAAACCACTCAGTTGATTGAGGGTGAATCATTAATTGGTCATACAGGTTCTGCTTATGGATTATACAGCGCCATGTTTTTTGAGCCTGATAAAAAATTTGGATTTGTGGTCATCAGTAATGGTTGTGATATTGGTTATGCTAAAGGCTTTAATGTAGTGATTAGGCAAACCATCAATCAACTATACAACGCATTCATAAAGGAAGCACAGTAGCATTAACTTTCTATTTCTTATCCATTGATTGAAATAACCATTGATGCAGAGCTCCAATTAATGGTTCCAGATCCTGATTTGATTCAGTCAACCTATCAACAATTAAAGCAAGTTGATGCATCAACCCCTTTTCCGTTTTGGGCCAGAATCTGGGCATCTTCATTGGCACTCAAACAATATTTACAAGACCATTTAGACATGGTTGAACAACAAACCGTACTTGAAATTGGTGCCGGCATTGGTGTGCCTTCATTTGCCATTCGCTCTTTTGCACACACCATTACCATTACAGATTATGATGCCAATGCGGTTGCTTTAATGCAATACAATATTGAGCAATTGCATTGTACCAATATAAAGGCATTAAAAGCAGACTGGACCAATTTCCCACTTGATTTGCAGGCCGATATTGTATTGTTAAGTGACGTTAATTATGCACCAGATCAGTATGAACCATTATTGGCATTAATTCAGCGATTTATCAATGCAGGTGCAACCATCATCATCGCAACACCAGAGCGTATGAGTTCAGCCCCATTTTTAACGATGGTGCAATCTTTTGTGCAATATCAAACCATCATCCCCATAAACCAAGATCACCAAGTTACTTTGATTGGATTATTTGTATTGAAAGCAAGCGGCATCTAAATTGTTGCATAGTAATCTATTAATTACTTACTGAAATCGTAACATATTTTTCCCGATTCTGATAATCCTTATTTCAATAAGCGTTTAGTTTCGCCGAAAATTTAATGAATGGCCAACGTTTCTAAGTCAATGCGTGTTTATCATCGATACCTCGGTTTTTTTCTTGCTGGCATCATGGCCATCTATTCAATCAGTGGCATCATTTTGATTTTTAGAAATACAGACTTTTTGAAAAAAACAGTTAATAAAACAGAAACACTTGCCCCTAATCTTAATGAAGAAGCATTGGGGAAAGCCATTAAGATTAAAAATTTGAAAGTGACCAAAATTGCCAACAACCAATATTTCTTTAAAGAGGGCAGTTATGACTTGCAAACTGGTATTGCCAAATTCACGGTAAAGGAATTACCCTATTTAATTGGCAAAATGAATAATTTTCATAAAGCCAATACAACCCATCCGTTATTCTACTTAAATATTTTTTTCGGATCAGCATTGATGTTTTTTGTGATCTCAACATTTTGGATGTTTGCACCTGGCACCAAAATTTTTAAAAAGGGTATAATGTTTACCATTGCTGGTATTGTGTTAACGTTAGTGCTCTTATTTGTATAAAAAAGGGCCATTCAATAATGAATAGCCCTTGTACTTGAGGGGGAGGTAATCTTTATCTTTTTAACTCATTGATGGTTAGTTTTGGT
>JAIXYL010000074.1 GCA_027490265.1 Sediminibacterium sp. | reverse complement strand
CCATAACCCAACAAACCGCTAAGAATGTTTTTTTATGGCAGGGGGGATCAATCACCAAATTTATCCGAAAAGTACCCGAGTTGTATTTCACTAAGTTAATTGAATGGGTTTGGGGTAAGGAACGCATTTTAGAAGTCTACTTAAATGTGATTGAAATGGGGCCTGGAATTTTTGGGATTCAAGCCGCCGCTAAGCATTACTTTAATAAAGATGCGTCAAAGCTAACGCGAGCAGAAGCTGCTATGATAATTGCATGCTTACCCAATCCCAAAAAATTTTCAGTAAAGCCTATCAGCAGAAGGGTTGCATGGCGTTATCCGCAAATCCTAAAGCAAATGCATAATCTAGAAGGCGATGATGATATCAAAGCGCTGTTGCGTTAACCCAGCCATTGATTTACTGCATCAATAGCGGCTTTGGTTCTCTCTTCGTCATTGCCACTGATAATGGTCCATGGCGTTGTCTGATGCATCAATAAGTCTTTATAAATGGCATACAAAGCTTGACGTGGTTTTTCATCTGGGTATTCTCTTAGTTCGTCTTTGGTCCAAGGCAAATCAATATTGCACAATAGATAACCATCGTAGTGCCTTTTTACAATTTGATCTAAAATAAAAAAATCGCATTCACCGAAAACAAATTCACTCCATACTTTCATCACATACATATCGGTATCAATGAATAAGATTGGGGCAGCATTGCTGTTGGCAAGCTCCATCGCTGTTTGATCTTCTAATGCAATTTGCCCTTTTGCAATAGCCAATAAATCAGTTTGGCTATAATTGGTGCCATGTTGGAGTAAGTATGCTCTTGCAAATTCTTTGCACCAGGCCGATTGATAATGTTTGGCCAAAGCTTGACACAACGTGCTTTTACCAGTGCTTTCTGGACCAATGACCACAAATTTTTTAATTGCGCGCATCTTTTGCTTTTTTATGCCAACTGATTAAACCAGCTACTGCTAAAATGAACAGTATCAAAAATTGAACACTGGTAAACATATAACCTTTGATAAAGTATAACGGTATTGAAGCAATATTTGTTGCTATCCACCAATACCAACTCTCCACCTTTTTTTTAGCCATCAACCACATGCCTGTATAAGCAGTTGCACTTGCAAATGCATCTGCCCATGGAATGGCTTCTGGTGCAAATGCAGTTTTTAACCAAGTCAAAGCAACAAACAAAGCAATATAAAATAGTATAAAGAATAGGATCTGTTGTATCCATTCTTTTTGATTGCTAAATTGAACGGTTAATGCAACTTGCTTTGTGTCTTGATTGATCTTGCGCCACCAAATCCAACCATAGATGCTGACAATGGTATAATACAAATTGACACTGGCTTCGCCGTAGAGTTGGCCTTTTAAACTTAAGTAGATATAAATAGTCGTATTGATTAATCCAATCGGATAAACCAAAATATTTTCCTTTCTACTAAACCACACACTCGCAATTCCTGCGATTACCGCAATGAGTTCAAGCCAACTGGTTTGAAGCAGTCCATTGATAAACTGCTGGTAAATGTCTGTAATGTTCATTCCGGTTTGGTATAGGTAAAATAAAAAATAGAGCCATCTTTAAATTGCCATTCTTTGGCTGATTTAAAATGTTGCTTGATGTATGCATCGTCAATTAAATCTGGATTTTTTCCATACTCAAACCATACCAGATAAATGGATTGGTGTTTCAAGAATGGTGCGATCTCTTCTTTTAAGTCTTTATGCGGTAAGGGATTGGCTTTTATATTGGCTAAAAAGAAAACAGCATCATTGGCATTGGAATAAATTGGAGCCTGATAACTGTTGTGATGCGCTTTCATAAACTGCAACAATGGAGACTGTTTCCAATGGTCATCTGTGTATCCAGGAATACCTGCATAGCCAATGCCTTCCCAGTTAAATTGATGTGCCCGATAATGATGATTGCCAATAACCATCAACCAAACCGTAAAAGCAATATAGAACAACCCTTTTTGATACAATCGACTTGCTTGTATCCATCTGTAAAAACAATGGGCAATCAAAATCAGCAAGGGTATATACAATGGAATCAATAATCGACTGCTCAGGGTTTCAAATCTTGAAAGGCTTGCAATGCATAACATAGAGCCACTGTATACTAATACAAATACACTTAAAATTGTGATGGCACTCTTGAAATATTGTTGTTGAAATAAGCGATACCCTAATAATAAGCAAACCATGATGAGCAATACCCATCCTATCATTATGATGGTTAAAGCCGAATCATTTTCGCCCGTTGGAAACCAATACCCCAATACTTGTATGAAATCATGTAAGTTGGTATTAAAGCTATTGAGTGAAGTTTGTCTTACGCCAGCTAAAGTTGCTGACTGCCAATGGTTACGAAGGATATTCAATAATGGTAAACTGCAACCCACGAGTGCTAACCAACCAATATGCTTGAACTTATTGCGCCAATTAAGTTGCATATTGAACATGATCATTAATCCACCCGTGATTAATAAGGTTATGCCAATATATCTTACAAAACAAGCAACAGACGCTACAACAGCTGCAATGCATAACCATTTTAATGTCTCGCTTTCTAAATAACGTAAAAAAGCAACCACAAATAGAAGCCCCAACAATACAAACAGTGTTTCAGACCATAGCATGGTATATACTTCTACAATGCCAGGACTGCTTAAAATCAAACACAATATCAACAATCTATAAAAGCCATTTTTGATATTGATTTGATAAAGCAAATGGCTACTGGTATACAGCACCCCAGCTAATATGACACTGTTTAAAATTGGCGCGGCTTCAATCACCCCGGTAAAAAAAATCAATTTAACCAACCCAAGCAATAATGGATAACCCAGTGGGAAATTCACCAAGGGCAAATGATTGTAATCCGTAAACCGAAAGGTTTCGCTAAAATGATTGGCAGTACTTAAATAGGCAACTGAGTCCGGCGAAACACCAATGCCCCCATGTGCTGTGTAAAAGGCAATCCATACAAACGCGCATGCAGCTGCAGGCAGTGCATCCCAATGCGTTTTAAAAAAATGGATTAAGGCAGGCTTCATGTAATGCAAGATAATGCACTACGTTAGGTTTATTCGGCTTCGGCTACAACTTCTTTTACTTCGGGAATCATGCGCTTCATCATGCCCTCAATTCCGGCTTTTAAAGTAATCATTGAAGATGGACAACCAGAGCATGATCCTTGCAACATTAGGTTAACTATACCATCGTTGTAGCTTTTGAATTGAATGGCGCCACCGTCCATTTCAACAGCAGGTTTTACATAGTTCTCTAGTAATTCTTTTACGCGCTTCACAATATCATCGTCGTCTGCGCTTACCGTATTGCTGGCTTCTTGTTTTACTTTGGCTACTTCCTCTTCATTTACAACGACCCCACCATTTTCTAAATATTGTTTTAAAAACTCTTTAATGGTTGGAATCACGTCTTGCCAATCTTCAGTATCAACCGTTTTGGTCAATGTGATAAAATTGCTGGCAATGAACACACTTTTGATAAATGGAAAGCTGAACAATTCCTTAGCCAATGGCGATGGTGTTGCCA
Organism: Sediminibacterium sp.; assembly: GCA_027490265.1. Taxonomy (GTDB): domain Bacteria; phylum Bacteroidota; class Bacteroidia; order Chitinophagales; family Chitinophagaceae; genus Sediminibacterium. Next base: position 21,274 of record JAIXYL010000074.1, on the reverse strand, counting down.
AGGATTCATCTGCAAAATCAATGCTCTTACCTGGGTACAATAATTTGTTGGCTACAAATTTCATTGTTTCCGGATTGGGTGTCATTTCTGTATAAATGCTGATGACAGGGTTGCCAGTCTTAATCATAGTATGCTATTTTACGTAAGTAATCTACTGCAAATTTAAAACAATTCGGTTGGTGGGAAAGTTCATTCCTTAGGTTTAACCCATTCTAACCCCTTATTTTTCGGATATCGTAAGTTCACTCAATAAATCAACCAATTTTACGTTATCTGTAATACACTCGGCCTGATTTAGATAAGCAGCTAATGAATTATTACATGCGAATCATTGTCATTTTATGTTTATGGATGGGCTTTTCAAGCCAAATAGCCGCCCAAACGGACCCATTTATATTGGGCATGACCTTGGGGGGTGGTGAAATTAATGAGCAACAATTACCAGGCACACTTAATGAACATTATCAATATCCTTCCGAAGAAGAAGTAGATTATTTCTATCAGAAAGGCTTTAGACTCATCACCATTCCATTTAGATGGGAAAGGGTTCAGAAAACCTTAGGCGGCGACTTAGATTATGGAGAAATTGGTGAAATCCGTAAAGTAGTTTCTTGGGCAGCCAAAAGGGATATGCAAGTGATTTTGTCGATGTACAATGGTGGCAGATACAGAAAGTATGGGGTAGATTATATTGTAGGATCTTATTCAGTGAGTCGACAAGATTTTGCGGATTGTTGGAATAAAATTGCCAATGCATTTGCAGGTTACCCCAATATTTATGGCTATAATTTAATGTCTGAGCCGCATGATATGCAGGCTTTTGATTGGCAAACATCGGCGCAATGGGCCATTAGTTCTATTCGCTTGGCGGATCGAAGAAGCCGCATAATTATATCGGGCAACAATTATGCAGCCGCTGAAAGTTGGGCCGATTACAGCGATCAATTAAAAAATTTAAATGATCCTCAAGACAAATTGGTCTACAACGCGCACTGTTATTTTGATAACGATTTTACAGGTAAATACTTGTTTTCATACGATCAAAACCAAGCTTGGGATTCAACAGGCATACAAAGAGCAATGCCCTTTGTGAAGTGGTTAAAGCAAAACAATAAAAAAGGGATTATAGGACAGTTTGGTGTTCCAGATACCGATGATCGTTGGTTAAATATCATGAACAAGTTTCTGGAATATTTGAAAGCAGAAAATGTTGCGGCACAATACAGCTCATCGGGTAAAAGGCTTAGTGGCAATCCAGTAAGCAGCTATCCATTAGCCAATATTGAACGACCACAAATTAAGGCCTTACAAGGGTTCTTAAGCGGAGCTGTAATGGCTTATCAAAAGCCAACTACTCCAACAGAACCAGTTGTCAACAATCAAAACACGCCACAAAATACGGCTGTTGAAAAAACAGTTGAAGCACCTGCTGAGCCACCCTCATCCTTCTTGTTTTTACCGGGAACGGTATTGTTACCACAACCCAATGGTGGCTTGTATAAACCGGTCTTAAAATCAACTACAAGAGAAAAAACGGTGCGTGTTGCCAAATACAGAACGCCTTAAGAAACGATTCTTAGCTTGGCATAGTTCAACATAATTTTCTTCTCTCCGTTTAGTGCAAAGTCAATGGTAGCCACTGGATTATGTGCTGACCCTTCCATGGCTTTAACCACACCAAATCCAAATTTCTGGTGCTCTACTTTTTGACCCACTTCTAAACCCGAGGTATCGCTTGGCGCAAAATCAGCAGATGGAATATGTGCCACTACTTTTGGTGCCAAAGGTTGAATCGGCAGGTATTCAGGTTTATTGCTGGTGGGTTTTTTAGTTGGTGGTGGTCCGTAAGTATGTGCTGCTTTTGCAGCAGGATTGCCAAATCCTCTTTGCATGCGTTCATATGCCGAACCCCATTCAGAACCAGCGTGATTTCTAGCGCCTCCACCTGCATATGTTTTATCAATAGACTCTTCTGGCATTTCATCAATGAACCTGCTGGGTTCATTCTGTACCAATTGACCAAAGCGATATCTTGAATTGGCATAGGTTAACCAAAGTCTTTGTTTTGCACGGGTTACCGCAACATAAAACAACCGTCTTTCTTCTTCTAATTCCTCTCTGGTATTAATGCTCATTGCATTAGGAAACAAGGTTTCTTCAATGCCCCCTACAAATACACAACCAAACTCTAAACCCTTGGCCGCGTGAATGGTCATTAACTTAACCACATCGGTATTTTCTTTATCGTCATCCGCATCGGTTAGCAATGTAATCTGTTGCAAATAAGACCCCAGTGTTTTATCTCCTAGTTCACCATCCTCATTACTTGGGCTCTCTGTCCACTCTTTAATGGAGTTGAATAATTCTTGCACGTTTTCGTATCGGGCAAGCCCTTCGGTGGTTTTATCGTTGAACAATTCTTTAACCAAGTTGGTATGTTTGCCTACTTGTGTAGCTACATCAAAAGCATTTTTATCGGTCAACATGCTTTGGAAATAGCGAATCATGGTGGTGAAGTTTTGCAAAGCTTCTAAAGTACCTGCTTTGAAACCAAATTCGGCAGCCCTGCTCACCACATTAAACATTGGTATATTTTGTTCATTGGCAATAATGACCAATTTTTCAATAGTGGTTTTACCGATGCCCCTCACAGGATAATTGATGATTCTTTTCAGCGCTTCTTCATCGTTGGTATTTACAATGACACGTAAATACGCCAAAATATCTTTAATTTCTTTTCTTTGATAGAAACTAACGCCACCGTAGATTCTATATGCAATACCCATTTTGCGAAGACTTTCTTCAAAAGATCGGCTCTGTGCATTGGTTCTATATAGAATGGCAAAATCTTTATTTAAATAATGGTTGCGTAGTTTTTGCTCTTGAATGGTGTCTGCTACATATTTGCCTTCTTCATTATCGGTCATGGTGCGGACCAACTTGATTTTTTCACCCTCATCATTTTCGGTCCAAAGATTTTTAGGAATTTGACCTTTGTTGTTTTTAATAACTTGGTTGGCAACTTTTAAAATTTGTTGACTGCTTCTGTAGTTCTGTTCTAGCTTAACTACTTTAACATCATCATAGTCTTTTTGAAATTGTAAAATATTTTCAATAGTGGCACCTCTAAAACTATAAATACTTTGTGCGTCATCGCCTACCACACAAATATTTTCGTGAGCTGCAGCCAGTAGTTTACTGATTTGGTATTGAACCGGATTGGTATCTTGATACTCATCAATCAAGAGGTATTTGAACTTGTGTTGGTACTTATGCAAAGCTTCTGGAAAATTGTGCAGCAGCTCATACATTTTCAACAACAAGTCATCAAAATCCATTGCACCATTTTTAAAACATCTTTTTGCATATGCAGCATACACATGAGCAATAGCTGGTCTATTTGATCTTGCATCTTCTTGTTGTATTGCATAGTCGGTGGCATATTCAGCAGGACCAACCAATGCATTTTTTGCCGACGATATGCGATTGCCTACAATATTGGGTTTGTAATGCTTATCGTCTAAATTCAATTCATTGATGACAGTTTTTAATACGGAACGACTGTCATCGGTATCGTAAATAGTAAAATTGCTTGGGTAACCTAATTTGCTGGCTTCAGCTCTGAGGATTCTAGCAAAAACACTGTGAAAAGTGCCTACATATAAATTCCTTGCTTCAGCATTACCAAGAATTTTTTCAATTCTCTCTTTCATTTCAGCTGCCGCCTTGTTAGTAAAGGTTAGTGCAAGAATATTAAAAGCATCAACCCCATTGGCCATTAAATGTGCGATTCTGGTGGTTAATACTTTGGTTTTTCCACTGCCTGCTCCGGCCACAATCATCAAAGGTCCCTTAATATGTGTAACTGCTTCCCGTTGAGACTCATTGAGTCCATTCAAATAATCCTGCATACTTGTAAATTCTTATGCAAGATAGGCTCTTGTGGTCTTTTATAAACGGTGAATTCCGGTATAGTGGAGAATTAATTTAAACAGTTCTGATGGAATAAACGGCTTTACAACGATATCGTCAATACCGGTCTCTTTAATGCGTGCCTCAATTTCTCTTGGTAAACTAGCTGTTAACGCAATAATGGGCGTAGTCACCCCGCGTGCCCTTAGTTTTCTTGTAGCTTCATAACCATCCATTACTGGCATATGCATATCCATTAAAACCAATTTGTGTACAAGGGGATTAAATTGATCAATCGCTTCTTGTCCGTTTTGCGCAATGTCAATATTGGCTCCCCATTTGCTTAAAAAAGTTTTGGCGACCAAAATATTGACTTCATTGTCTTCTACTAATAAAATGGTCATGCCCGTTAATGGTTTGCTTTCTTCGGTGGGCGCAGAACTTTGAATCGGTGTTGGTATGTTCAGCTTTGGTGCTGCTAATGGATAATTGATTTCAAAATAGAATAAAGAACCTTTATTGCTTTCACTCTTTAATTTTAAATCTGCGCCTTGTAACTCTAGCAATCGCTTACTGATGGCAAGTCCTAAACCGGTGCCACCAAAATTTCTGGAAGTACTATTATCTGCTTGTGTAAATTGGTCAAAAATCATTTGTTGTTTTTCACTGGCAATACCAATGCCAGTATCTTCCACCTCAATTAACAACCTTACTTGATGCAGATCTTGTTCAAGTACTTTGATGCGTAAAGCAACATATCCCTTCTTCGTAAATTTAATGGCATTATGCACCAGGTTACCAATAATTTGACTGGTACGAGTAGGGTCTCCTATCAAATGGCTGTTTAATGCAACATCAATGTCTAGCTTTAATTCAATGCCCTTGTCTTTCGCCAAAGTATTAAATCCTGCAATTAATTTTTGGGTAATATTTTTTAAATCCATTTCAATGGATTCAAAACCAATTTTTCCAGCATCAATCTTATTATAGTCTAAAATATCATTTACAATAGACAATAAATTATTGGCAGAAAACAATAACACATTTAACTGTTCTTTTTGATCTTCAGTGGGTTTTTCCATCAGCATAATATTGGTCATGCCTAGGATAGAATTTAAAGGTGTTCTGATTTCGTGAGACATGGTGCTCAAGAAATCATTTTTTGCTTTAAGACCTTGTTCTGCTTGCGCTTTGGCTTCCTTTAAAATAAAGGCAAATCTAAACGATAAGATCAGGGATTGAAGTACAAAGAATGTGATATAACCTAGAAACAATATGAACCTCGGTGGTTGAATGATATTGAAATACTTCAGATTGATCATAAAAAAGATGATCAATAAAATACCGGTACTCAACAATGCATATTTAGCCCCCAATTTTTGATTCATGTAAGCCCTAACATAAATATAGAACGCATGTAGAATGATGCTAAACATCACAATCAAAAATGGATTAATGAGCTGGGTAAAAACAGTGGGGGGGAAAATGATCACAACTAAACATAATATTCCCGCTAATATCGCTTCAACGTAAACAATCCATTTATTGGTTTCATCAGGAAACAAATATTTGGTATAAAACATGAAGAATAAAAAACTAACAAACAAACTCAAGTATTCCAAATGCACCCCAATGATCCAAGGAAAATTTGGAAACAAACTGTGTAACACATAATTATCTGAACCAATAATGCGATAACTGTATGTTATACAAAACAAAGAGAAAAATAAAATGACTCTATCGTGCTTGCCAAAATAAAAGAGACCTAGGAAAAACAATCCCCCCATCAATAAAGCGCCTGCTAGTAAAAGGTCAAATCCATCTTCAGCGGCTTTATCATAAAACAAGGTTGTTTTTTGGCCAATCAAAATTGGTTTGTATGGACCACCCTTTGAATGTCTGAAATTGGCAATTTGCAGTATTAAATCTAATGTATCAGCATTGGGTAGTTCTGCCACTTGTTCAATCCATTGCTCAGTAGTACTGGCTTTTGTTGTGCCTGGCTCACCGGCTGCTGCAAAGAATTCCCCATTCACAAATAGTTTAAAAGAACAATACGTGTCAGGGAGTTTAATAGCTAAATTTTTTTGAAGCCGACTGTTTAATAAAACGCGAACCCGATACGTTGCAAAGCCCTTAGAAGGCAGGGTTTTATCATTTATATTTGTATAATTCCAATGTTTGGGAAAATAGGTAAATACAGTAGGCTGTGGGAGGGGCTTTTCAGGTGTTAGCAGTTGGCCCCAATAAATCGCCCAGTTGCCGTTGATGGCAATTGGGTCCTGGTTAAGATTGCTGTTTCTTAAATCAATGACTCCATTGACTACTGTAGGTATTGAATCGCCACTTTGTTGTGCATGAACCAACCGAATCCCATTACAAAGAAGCAAAATGAAATATATACTGACCAGCCGAATGGATTTTATTGGCATCATGGGATCTTATTGGCCAATGAATTTATGATATAAATTTTAATATAAAAAAAACGCCAGCTCCGAAAAGGGGCTGGCGTCAAAATTCGTTATGAATGTATTGCTATTTCTTTCTTTCTAATAATTTGAAGAATTGATCTAACTGAGGAATGATCACAATTCTGGTTCTTCTATTGGCTGCTCTACCCTCTGGGGTGGTGTTATCGGTTAAAGGAATATACTCACCTCTTCCTGCTGCAGTCATTCTCTTTGGGTTCATGCCATATGATTCTTGTAAGATTCTTACAACAGTGGTGGCTCTTTTAACACTCAAATCCCAGTTATCAATCATGCCGCCGCCTTTAACCAATGGAATTGAATCGGTATGGCCCTCTACTAAAAATTCAATATCAGGTTGTGCATTCAATACTTTGGCTACTTTACCCAACACTTCTTTTGCGCGATCGGTTACATCATAACTACCGCTTTTAAACAAGAGTTTATCAGAAATGTCAACATACACAACGCCTTTGTCAACCTTAATATTAACGTCTTTATCATCTAGGTTGCCCAATGCACCCTTTAAATTCATCACCAATGCCATGTTTAAAGAATCTTTTCTGGCAATTGAACCTTGTAAATCTTGGATATAAAGGTCTTTGGCACCAATATTCTCTAAGGATCTTCTAATGCTTTCAGCTTGAGCGCCAGTTACAACAGACAAATCTTTTAATTGATTCAATACCAGATTATTGGTTTGCTTCACATAATCTAGTTGAGAATTGGTAGTGCCCAATAATGCTTCAGTCGATTGCTTTTGCGTTTGCAAATTGCTGATTTGATTTTTAGATTTGTTTAACTCTTCTTCTAAAGTTCTGTACTTGCCTTGTAACTCTGCATATGCACCATTGAGTTCACCATATCTGGCTTCCGCCTGTCTTAATTGTTTAGGACTCACGCATGAAAGAAGCGTAAAAGCCGCCATGGCTGCTAAAGAGTAGAATTGTAATTTCATTGGATTTACAAATTATTAGTAAACAGATGATAGTAACGCCAGATTACTTCAAATATTGTACCATCTAGGCAAAAACCACTTTTACTGAAGCATTGTACCAGTTGGTATAGTTGTCTTTAAATGTTTCATCTAAAACTTTACGTTTTATTTTCAGTGTAGGTGTTAAAATGCCATTTTGAATGGTCCACTCTTCTGCCATTATGATCAGTTTTGCCAATTGTTCATGGTGTTCCAATTCTTGGTTTATTTTATCTAACAACGACTGTAGATGCTCTTTTAAATTAGTTTCCGCTAATTGTCTGGCATGTTCAGATAAAGTACACAATAACAATGGTGCGGGCATACCCCATCCAACCACACAAGCTTGTGCAATCATATTATCAGACAATACTTTAGATTCAATTGGTGCCGGTGCAACATATTTGCCCTTGCTGGTTTTAAACTGATCTTTAATGCGTCCAGTAATTTTTAAAAAGCCTTCACTATCAATACTGCCTTCATCGCCAGTTTTTAAATAATCGGCTTCAAACATTTCTGCAGTTAAAACAGGCTCTTTGTAATACCCTAACATATTGGCTTCACTTTTCACCAACACTTCATTTTGCTCACTTAATTTAACGGTAACGCCTGGGTAAGATTGACCAACCGTTCCAAATTTACAAGTGCCTTTTCTATTGGAATGAGACAATGCAGAGTTTTCTGTCATGCCATATGCTTCTTGAATTTCCATACCCAATTGAAAAAACCAATCTAGTACCAATGGATTAATAGGGGAAGCACCTGTATACAAATGTTTAACGCGGCCAAGCCCAAGTTTTTTGCGAATCAGGCTTTTAATAATGGTTGAAACAATGGGGATTTTCAACAAGCGACTCAATTTCTGTTGCGGCATTTTTCGCAAAATTTCTTCGCGAATTTTTTCCCAAATTCTTGGAACAGCTAAAAATATCGTTGGCTTGGTGTATTGTAAATTTTTAGAAAATGAATCCATCGACTCTACAAAATGTATGCAACCGCCAGTAAAGATGGCACCACACTCCACCAACATTCTTTCAGCCACATGACAGAGCGGTAAATAAGAAAAAAATACTTCGTCTTTTAATGGGGGCGTACTCTCTAAAAAAGAGTAAACAGCAAAAGACATGGTATGGTGGCTGTGCATCACCCCTTTAGGTGCACCTGTAGTACCTGAAGTATAGATGATGCAGGATAGCGCTTTTGGGTCCGGTTGAGCAGGGTTGTCTAGTGGTGGTGTTGCTTTTACCAAATCATCCCAGTTTAAACAACCCCCATTCAAATAAAATGGGAAGCTGATTTGCGTCATAGTCTCCGGAATGCCCATTCGAATCAATTCTGGATGGTCTAGTTTGCCAACAAAAATCGTTTTGGTTTCACTGTGTAATAGTATTTCATTCACAGCATTGCTGGTGATATTTGGATATAGTGGAACGGATACCATACCAGCCATCGCGATGGCCAAATCTGCCATAATCCAATGGGCACAGTTTTTACTCAAAATGGCTACCTTATCACCTGGCTGTAAACCAGATTGTTGTAACCAGGCAGCAATTGATCTGATTTCCTGACCAGCTTTTGCCCAAGTAAATGTTTGGTAAACAGATTTTACAGGTTCTGCCAAGAATACTTTATTGGATTGTATTTTTTCAAAATGACAAAAGCGATCAACAATAGTGGGGTATTGACTCTTCATATTAGTTTGGGGCTTTTTGGTCTAAATGAGCTAATCCGTATTCAGGAATTTTGCCGTCTTTATCGGCAAAATAATGGATGATGAATTGCATGTCGGCATCAAGATTGCCTGTAGGCATAAACGGTTCTGAAAAGGTAATTTGTTTTCTACCAAAGTCTAAACCCGCTAAAACAATGGGTACACCTGCTTTGTACGCAATATGATAAAACCCTGTTCTCAGTTTATCAACTTTTTTGCGTGTGCCCTCAGGTGATAAAGCCAATACGAAAGCATCGCTGGTATTGAATTTTTCTACCACCTGATCCACTACATTGTTATTGCTAAAACGATCCACAGGAAATCCCCCCATTTTTCTAAAAAAGAATCCAAAGCGGCCTTTGAATAATTCGGCTTTGCCCAAAAATTTCAAATGATACAATCTTAGTTTACTTCTTACGGCAAGACCCACTACAAAGTCCCAAGCACTGGTATGAGGGCCAACGGCAATGACGCATTTTTTCAGGTGATAAGGAAATTCATCACGAATCCTCCATCCCTGCAGTTGCAGAAAAAGGTTCCAGCATATACGCATAGCAATCGATTGGGCAAATCAAGATAGAAAAAAATGCATAAAACACGGAATATAATTTTCACGATATAGTGATAGGCTATCTCAAATAATCGCCTTTCTAACTAAATAAATGTTTATTTGCAGAAAATACTATTGAATGGCAGCAGACAGTCGTAAAATTATCATCATTGCCGCACCATCAGGATCAGGTAAAACGTCCATTACTCGATTCCTGTTACAGAAATATTCAGCACTCTGTTTGTCAATATCTGCTGCAACCAGACAACCAAGGGGTGAGGAAAAAGATGGGGTACATTATCATTTTATTTCTGAAGCAGCATTCAAACAGAAAATTGAAGCCAACGCATTTGTTGAATGGGAAATGGTTTATGAAGGAAGTTATTATGGCACATTAAAAGCTGAATTAGACCGCATTTGGCAATTGGGCAAAACCCCTATTTTAGACATTGATGTAAAAGGGGCAATTCATTTGCAAGACCAATTTCCCAATCAGTGTTTGTCGATTTTTATAGAACCACCTTCAGTGGAAGAATTAAAAAAACGATTAGAGAGCCGCGGAACAGAGACGCCCGAAAGCCTTGCCAATCGGGTGAATAAAGCCAGTTATGAGCTATCTTTTAAAACGCATTTCCACAAAACAATTGTGAATGCCGACCTTGCTCAAGCCTGTGCAGAAACAGAAGCAGTCATTAAAGAATTCCTCGGATGGTAAGCGGCTTTAGCTTAAATTGAGTACCTAATAATTTGTATATGTCATCATTTGCCAACAGAACCGTATTGATTACCGGTGCCAGCAGAGGTATTGGAAAAGCAATTGCTTTAAGATTAGCCAAAGAGGGTGCGAATATAATTGTGGCTGCCAAAAGTGTAGAAGAAGATCCACGTTTAGGTGGAACCATATTTTCTGCTGCTGAAGAAATAGAAGCGGCCGGTGGTAAGGCATTAGCGGTTCAAGTAGACATTCGTGACGAAGCACAAATTGCAGCTGCTGTAGAAAAGGCGGTAGATCGTTTTGGGGGGATTGATGTGGTCATCAACAACGCGTCCGCAATTTCTTTAACCAATACCGAAAAAACAGAAGCCAAGCGATTCGATTTGATGCAAAGCATCAATGTGCGCGGTACATTTTTAGTTGTAAAACATTGTTTGCCTTGGTTAAAAAAAGGAACCAATCCACATATTATTACCCTGTCTCCTCCGATCAGTTTAAAACCGAAATGGATGGGCGGACATATTGCTTACACGCTAACCAAATACAATATGAGTATGTTGGCGTTGGGATGGGCAGCCGAATTTAAAGCAGATGGTATTGCATCCAATGCATTATGGCCAAGAACCACCATTGATACAGCTGCAGTCAGAAATTTATTGGGCGGAGAAGCATTGGCCAAAATGAGTAGAACGCCAGAAATTATTGCAGATAGTGTTTTTTATATTTTATCTAAAACAGGATTGGCCTATACAGGCAATACCTTCATTGACGAAGAAGTACTTGCCAAAGAAGGTATTACCAATTTAGATCAATATGCTGTTGTGCCTGGTGGCCAATTGTATCCTGATTTATTTGTTGACTAGTCTTCAAATTTTTCGGGTCTCATCTGTGGGAATAAGAGCACATCTTGTATTGATGCTTGATTGGTCATCATCATGCACAAGCGGTCTATACCGATGCCGATGCCCGAAGTAGGCGGCATACCATATTCCAATGCTCTTAAAAAGTCATAGTCAATAAACATGGCTTCGTCATCCCCTCTTTCCATTAATTTAACTTGTTCTTCAAAGCGTTCGCGTTGATCAATCGGGTCATTTAACTCGGTATATGCATTGGCCAGTTCTTTTCCGTTCACCATTAATTCAAAACGCTCAACCAAGCCTGGTTTGCTTCTGTGTTTTTTGGTAAGCGGACTCATTTCTACGGGATAATCAATGATAAATGTAGGTTGCACATATGTATGCTCGCTGGTAGCGCCAAAAATCTCATCAATTAACTTGCCTTTGCCAATTGTTGGCGGCACGTCAATATGTAATTGCTTACAAACATCCCTTAAGCCTGCTTCGTCCATTGCACTAACATCAATTCCTGTATTTTCTTTGATGGCGTCGTGAATGCTGATTCTTTTAAATGGTGCTTTAAAGCTGACGATTTTATCACCCAGTTGCACATCAGTTGTGCCATGAATGGTCAATGCAATTTTTTCAAATAGTTGTTCGGTGACTTCCATCATCCAGATATAATCTTTGTAAGCAGTATACCATTCTAAAACAGTAAACTCAGGGTTGTGGGTTCGGTCCATGCCTTCGTTTCTGAAATTTCTACTGAACTCATACACCCAATCAAATCCTCCTACAATCAAACGCTTTAAATACAATTCATTGGCAATCCTTAAATAAAAAGGTACATCCAACGCATTGTGATGGGTAATAAATGGTCTTGCAGCTGCACCACCGGGGATGGCCTGCAAAACGGGTGTATCTACTTCAATCGCTCCCTGTGCATTTAAATACTCACGAATGGTATTGATGATTTTGGTACGTTTTACAAAAGTGTCTTTTACATCTGGGTTGATGATTAAGTCTGCGTAACGTTGACGGTAACGAAATTCTGGATCGGTTACTGCATCAAAAATATTGCCCTCTTCATCCCGCTTAACAACTGGTAGCGGTTTTAATGATTTAGTGAGTAAGGTAACGCTTTGCGCATGCACAGACGTTTCACCAGTTTTGGTAATAAATGCATAACCGGTGCAACCAATAATATCGCCTAAGTCTAAGCCATGTTTCACCACATTATCCCAAAATGATTTGTCTTCATCCGGACAAATATCATCTCTACGCACATACAGTTGTATGATGCCCTTGCTGTCTTGAATCTTGATAAAGAAAACTTTTCCTTTATCATTGATGCTCATAATTCTACCGGCCACACAAAGATTGGTAAACTGGTCTTTGGTTTCTTCAGTGTAATTATTTTTAATGTCTGTAGAGAAACTATTTACCGGATACAATGGTGCGGGAAATGGATCAATACCTGCAGCTTGCAATTTTGCAAGCTTCTCTCTTCTAATTAATTCCTGTTCGGAAAAATGTACTTCGCTCATAAATTCTAAGTTGTCATTGGTACAAAACAAAAGTCTCGCAGAAGCGAGACCTTGTATATGGATGGGTTAGTAAGTACAGGGAAACGCATTTCCCTACACAATATTAAAAAGACTTTTAACTTATTCAAAAATTTTTTTAAACAATTTTATTAACATTTTAGTTTCAAATGTGAATACAGCGAAACAAAACGGAAACAATTAGGAACATATTTGAAACTAAAAAGTTTACATAATTCAAAGTAAATTGGTTTTACAATCTTCTGAAACATAGATGAGCAAAGTGTTTCATAAAAATCATTTTTTGTTTTTGTATTTTTTTCAACTTGATTTTTGTGCGCAACACACCGGAAATTTTAACCAATTTTTTTGCTGGTTCTCCCAAAAAAAAAATTTCGGGAAAGCACAGCATATTACCTTTATCGCCGACAAAATTTAGCCAAATGAAGTTTCCATCACCAGTATCCGTTTCTTGGATGTCTACATTTATTGATGCAACCGTTGCAGGAAATTTGAATGATTCTATCTTAGGCATCAACGAAATTCATAAAGTAGAAAAAGGCGATTTGGTTTTTGTTGACCACCCAAAATATTATGAGACCTGTTTAAATAGTGCTGCAGATTTTATCATCATCAATACAGCAGATGTAAACATACCAGATGGAAAAACCATTTTCATAGTCAACGAACCATTTGAAGCCTACTTAAAAATTGTACAACATTTTAGTCCATTTATTCCTGCAACAACTGCAATAGATGAAAGCTTACAATTGGGTGCCCACTCAGTCATCATGCCAAATGTATTCATTGGCAAAAATGTAGTCATTGGTGAGCACAGCATTATTCATCCCAATGTGACCATTCATGCCAATACAAAAATTGGGAACAATGTGGTCATTCAATCTGGTTCGGTTATTGGGGGTGATGCTTTTTATTACAACACCAAAAAGAACCGACCAGTCTGGTATAAAAAAATGTTGAGTTGTGGCAATGTGGTTATTGAAGACGACGTAGAAATTGGAACAGGTTGCATGATTGATCGGGGCGTTACGGCAGAAACAAGAATTGGACAAGGCACTAAAATTGACAATATGGTACATATTGGTCACGACGTAACGGTAGGAAAAAATTGTTTGTTTGCTGCACAAGTTGGTATTGCTGGCGGCACCATTATTGAAGATGGTGTAACACTCTGGGGTCAGGTAGGTGTCAGTAAAACTTTGACCATTGGCGCCAATGCAGTGGTATTAGCACAAAGCGGTGTTCCCTCCTCTTTGGCAGGAGGAAAAACCTACTTTGGCTATCCAGCAGAAGACGCTTCCATTAAACGCAGAGAATTGGTTTGGATCAAACGCATTCCTGAATTATGGAAAAAAGTGATGGAATAATCAGTTGTTTAAATTGGCATGATTGGGAACATAGGGCTCTTTTCTGAGAATGCTTAACAAATCCTTTTCTAAAGTCACTACTGGTGACTCTATGATTCTGCCTATTTCTTTGTTTTTTTCATACACAATTAGCGTAGGCACTCGCTGAATATTTTTGCCCCTTTCTTCACCCTGTGGACTTTTTTTGTACAAATCCGTCTCGTTACTGACACATACAATGGCCAATTGACTGGTATCAAAACCAGCGGCTTCTAAAATCTTCAACATTCTTGGTACTTCCCATTTGCTGTCGCCACACCAAGTGCCAAGAAAAAGATCAATTTTCTTTTTTTTCAGTAAAGGCTTGATGGCATTGATGCTTTGACTATCAATTTGGTGGGCAGCATAATTTTTTTGAAACCAAGTATTGTAAGGTTCATGTTTAAATGCTGATATGCTACAACGACCCAATAGCATGGGTGTTTGATCAAGTTGTTTTTTCTCAAAATTGAGGATGGGTGTATCTACTTGAGCGGATACAGATTTAGCAAATAACAATGCACAGCAGTACACCATGCACACGATGGTATTTTTCATATTAACTTGTTTAAATAGTAAAAAAATAAAACGATTACTATTAAACAATGGGAGGGCGAAACAGTGAATGCGTAGGTGCTTCTGGAATAAAGCAATGATTAAACGCGCAGTTATATTGACAATTGATTAAAACGGGGCTATCTAGTTTTGTCGTCGGTGTGTTGAGAAAATTCCAATCGGTTTGCAAGGAAACCAATACCTTAATTGTATCTTCTTTAGAGGGCAGTTGTGAAAAGTTTTTGATTTTGCTACAATCACAGAAAAAAGGATCAGTGTTGGCCAATAATTGGATAGAGCAATCTGTGTATGCAGCCATTTTTACCAATGAAGGCGTATAAAGCGAGAGAAACAATAGTATGGCTAATACAATTTTCAAATGGGGTATTTAGGTCAAGTTATATTTTATTTTTAATTCCGCACAAATTCGTTCGATTGAATTTGGTAAAGGACTATAACTAAACTCAGGAAACGCCTCTAACAATTTGCTATTATTGAATTGCACTTTAGCCCTTGCTGTTAAGGCGGTTTCTTTGGTTAGCAATGGATCTTTCCCACTGAAGAATGCTTTGATGGCTTCAATTCGCCAAACAATGGCTGCTAAAAATGGGGTGACTTTTTTGTAAGGGGGCTTTTTGTGAAAGGCGGTTGCAATCAACCCAAATACGTCTTTGTAAAAGGCATTGTGTCCACTCAATATAAATCGTTCACCATTGATGCCACTATTCATCAATAATACCATTGCTTTTACTACGTCTTTAACATCTACAAATCCACTCATGCCCTCAGTGTACCATGGAAATTCGTTATAAGCCGATTTAAAAATACCTGATGAGCCTGTTTCCCAATTGCCACTGCCTAAAATGATGACAGGATTTACCACTACTACAGACAATCCTTCACTCATGCCTCGCCATACTTCCATTTCAGACAAGTATTTTGTTTTGCCATACATGCTGTTACTGGTTTCAGGTGTCCAGTTCATGGTTTCATTAATTGGCTGGTCCTCTCTAATTCTACCCAATGCGGCAACGGAGCTAACAAACAATAATCGTTTGACCCCAATATTAATGCAGGCGTTCACCACATTGGCGGTTCCCTCAATATTGGTCTGTTGCATAGACTTTTGCTTGGCAGGATTAAAAGACACCACTGCAGCGCAATGGTATACCTGGTCTACGCCCACCATACTTTCCTCTAACGCCACAATGTCTAAAATATCACCTTTAACCCATTCAACTCCTTCTGTGTGGGCAATTATTGGGATACTTTCTCTATATAATGCTTTGACTGCAATACCTGCATGCCTTAGCTGCTGTAATAAGTGAGAACCTACTAAACCTGAAGCACCGGTTACTAAAATCATAGGTCGCATTTATTACAGGTTCCGCTGATCACTAAATCTGTTTGAGCAGCTTTAAAACCCTTTGGTAGCTTTACTTTTGGAACACTTACTTCATCAATACAATACGTGATGCCGCAATCATCGCAAATAAAATGCACATGGTCATCGTGGTGGTGACCAGCGGCGCATTCGTCTTTGCAAAGTGCATAACGAACAGAATTATCTGCTGTTGGAATGGTATGAATAATGCCTTTTTCTACAAAGGTTTGGAGCGTTCTATATATGGTGACCCGATCAAAATCTGCACTGCTTTTTTGTTCAATATCCCCATGGGCCATGGCATTACCTGTTTCCCAAAAAAGGGATAAGATTTTTTTTCTGGCTTCGGTTATGCTCAGCTGATGCTTACGAAGGATCTCTGTTATATTGGCTTGCATCGTTATTAAGGATTGTTGTTAAAGATACCATTCACAAAATTGCTATTGGCAGATCGTTCTTTCAAAAGTTCTTGAATGTCTTGTTTAAGTTTCTCTATTTCATCTTTTTTTAAACCATCATAAATTTGTGATCTCACTTTTCCATCTCTGTCTACCAGAGCAAAAAACTGTGTATGAATAAACTGGTCTTCTATTTTGTCTACACTGTTTTTAGGATCATCTAATAAGTAAGCACTTCTGGCAATTTGGTACAAACTGTCTTTACGACCAGTAACCATGACCCATTTTCTGCTGTCTATTTTTAAAGAATCTGAATAATGTTTTAAACGAGGTACAGAATCTGTTTCTGGGTCGCAGGTATGCGCTAAAATCATGAAGTCGGGTTCGGCTTTAAAGGTTTCATAAATTCCCTTCATATTGTTATTCATCTTCGGGCAAATACCTTTGCAACTCGTAAAAAAATATTCTACAACCGTCACTTTTCCCAATAGATCACGATCATTAAATGGCAAACCTTCTTGGGTAGTAAATTGAAAGGGCTTTACGTAACTGATTACCGATAATTTTCTTTTCCACTTGTCGGTTCCTCTGAATAAGAAAAAATAAAAAACCCCCAATAACACTAAAAAGAACCCCAAATAGGCTAATACTCTCTTGCTCATACACTGAATTATTTAGTAAAGGTAAGACCAATTCAAACAAATATTTTGCAACAAAGTTGCATTGTTGTAAATTTGCAGTTATGAAACTTAAAATCAATTGGGACGCATTGGGCATTGCTACTTCAGTGGCATGTGCCATCCATTGTGCGTTATTGCCATTGTTTTTGAGTAGTCTGCCTTTATTTGGGGTCAATATCATTGAAAATATTCAATTTGAATATGTCATGATTGCCTTGGCGTTTGGTGTAGGATTGTATGCCCTTTACCATGGATTTAAGAAACACCACCACAGTTGGTGGCCCGTTAGCCTATTTTCTGGTGGTATTTTATTATTAATAATCAAGGTGAATTTTCATGACCTAGAATTGGTTTTATTAATTCCATCAGTAGGCCTTATTGTAGTGGCACATTATTTAAACTTTAAGCTTTGCCGAGTTCATGATCATGCCCATAAGGATGATTGTGCACATTAATTGAAAAGGGTTATCTTTAAGTATAAAGTTTAATTCTAATGAAAACTGCTCAATTACATTTTCGTTCTGGAAAATGGAACGATGATTTATTACCAGATAATTTTCCCTCAGCTGATGCACAATTGGTGCTGGTGTTTGGATCGGGCGAGCTCGTTACCAATCCCAATATTTTCAAAGAGGTTTCGGCTAAATTCCCCAAAGCAGATATTGTCAGTTGCTCTACAGCAGGAGAAATTTTGGATAAAGAAGTATATGATGATACAGCAGTTGTTACGGCCATATTCTTTGAAAAGTCAACTATCAAAGCGGTTTCATTAGATATTAATCAAAACGTTGACAGTTTTGAAGCCGGCAAATCAATGATGGGATTGTTGAAGCAAGATGGTTTGATGTCAGTGTTGGTCATTTCCGAAGGCTCTTATGTGAATGGCTCTGATTTGGTAGCTGGATTTAATGATTTGAACAAACATAATATTCCCATTACTGGGGGATTAGCTGGTGATGCTGCCAGATTTGAAAAAACGCAAGTGGGTTTAAACGCTGTTGCTAAAGAAGGAACCGTGGTAGCTATTGGTTTTTATGGATCTAACTTAACCGTAGGTCATAGTTCATTTGGCGGATGGGATGAATTTGGTAAAGAGCGGGTCATCACTAAATCGAACAAGAATGTATTGTATGAAATAGATGGTAAAACGGCATTAGACCTTTATAAAGAATATTTGGGCCCATATGTGGATGAATTGCCGGGCTCAGCGTTATTATTCCCTATTTCATTAAGAACCAATGATGCAGAGAAAAACTTGGTTAGGACGATTTTAAATGTCAATGAAACAGATGGCTCAATGGTGTTTGCAGGCAATATGCCTGAAGGCAGCAAGATCAGATTGATGAAAGTGAATTTTGAAAAAGTCATCAACGGCTCTTCAATAGCGGCTACCAATACTGCTTCAATGAATGCCAATGAAAAAGCAGATTTAGCCATTTTGATCAGTTGTGTTGGTAGAAAGCTTATTTTGCAAGACAGAACATCTGAAGAAGTACAGGCAGCGCAAGCTGTATTTGGCGATCAAACTACCATTACTGGATTTTATTCTTATGGAGAATTATCGCCATTTAATCCTGGTTCAAATTGTGAATTGCACAATCAAACCATGACCATTACTACTTTTACAGAAATATAATTGTTATTTCAATGCCGTATCACTCATTACTTCAAAAGCAGATTGCGCAATTCCTACCAGCTGAAGAGGCATCCAATGAAGCTTTAGCTAAATTTTTGTCTGCAGTAAATAGCAGTTACGCGTCATTTGATCGGGATAGAAAAATTACTGAACATGCATTTGATGTAAGTGAAAAAGAATATCAGCGCGCCACCAAAGACTTACAAGCACAAAATGATATTCGTACCAAGTCCATTTCTAAATTGAAGGAAGCGATCCGTGCATTGGATCCTACAGCACCACAACAATTTGCTGACGACAACGACGACTTGATTGACATCATTTCATTTTTGGAGAAGCAAATTTTAAAAACCAAGCAATTAGAGCAAGACTTAATTAATGCCAAAGAAGTGGCAGAAAAAGCAGCATTGGCCAAAAGTGAATTCTTGTCTGTCATGAGCCATGAAATCAGAACGCCTTTGAATGCCATTATTGGTACGATTATGTTGTTGCAATACCAAGATTTGGCGCCAGATCAACGAGAATTATTGAATGTGATGGAAATTTCTTCTGAAAATTTATTAAGTCTGATTAACGATGTTTTAGACTTTAGTAAGCTGGAAGAGGGTAAAATTATTTTTGCTGAACGCAACGTTAACGTTCTACACTTCCTGAAGAATATTAAAATGGCCAATCAGGTTAAGGCCGAAGAGAAACGCAATCGAATTAAAATCACTTATGACGATGATATACCAGAGTTTTTGGTATGTGACGATGTTAGGCTGGGACAAATTTTGAATAACTTAATTTCTAATGCGGTTAAGTTTACTAAAGATGGTACTATTACCATGCGTGTAGAAATGCAAGCACAAACCAAAACCGATGTTGATTTACTCTTCTCTATAGAAGACACGGGCATTGGTATACCAAAGGAAAAGCAAGCATTGATATTTGAAAGATTCACCCAAGCCAATAATAATATTACTAGAGAGTTTGGTGGATCAGGTTTGGGCTTAACCATTATTAGAAGATTGCTGCAGTTACAAGGCAGTGAAATTTTTATAGAAAGTGAACCAGGAATTGGTTCTAAGTTTTTCTTCACGCTCAAGTTTAAAAAGAGCACCAGTGAAATCAGAGAAGAAGCCAAACAGAGTGGTACAGAAAACAGACCAGATTTGTCGGGCAAGAAAATCTTGTTGGTAGAAGATGTTGAATTCAATGTAATGGTTGCACAGCGCATGTTGCGCAATTGGAATGCAGAAGTTGATTTAGCAGAGAACGGTGCTATTGCAGTGGATAAAGTAAAAGCCCATCAATACGATTTGGTTTTAATGGATATTCAAATGCCTGTGATGGATGGATATACCGCAACAAGCAATATTCGAAAATTCAATTTAGATATTCCCATTATTGCATTAACCGCTTCTGTGATTACAACAGATATTGAAGCCAAAGCCATACAAATTGGCATGAATGGATGTTTGTCAAAGCCATTCAATCCTAACACACTTTATTCCATTATTGCCGACAATATTGTTGAGTAGTAGCAAATTATGTTCAATGGCTTTAGTATTCCAAAAGGGCGGACTACGCACCATTTATTCCTTGTTTAAAGAATCCTTGAATAGCGAGGGTAAAGACTTTACAAAAGGCAGTTTACGGAAGGCCATTTTTTTATTGGCCGTACCCATGATTCTTGAAATGTGCATGGAATCTGTATTTGCGGTAGTAGACATTTTTTTTGTCAGCAAATTAGGCTCCGCTGCGGCTGCTACAGTTGGTTTAACTGAATCTGTGTTGACCATCATTTACTCTTTGGCCATTGGTTTAAGTATGGCGGCTACAGCTATGGTTGCCAGAAGGGTTGGCGAAAAAGATCCGGTGGCTGCTGCTGAAGCTGGCGCACAAGCTTTGCTTATTTGTTTGGCATTAAGCCTATTGATCAGTGTGGTTGGTTTATGCTATGCGCCAGAAATACTGGCATTGGTGGGGGCCTCTCCAGAAGTGATACAGATGGGATCAACTTATGTAACCATCATGTTAACTGGAAACTTAGTGATCATGTTGCTCTTCTTGATCAATGGTATTTTTAGAGGTGCAGGTGATGCTGCTATTGCCATGAAAAGTTTGTGGTTGGCCAATATTTGTAATATTATTTTATGCCCTTTATTGATACATTTTTATGGTTTAACAGGTGCAGCAATGGCCACAACAACAGGAAGAGGTATTGGTGTTCTATATCAACTGTATCATTTAAAAAAAGGACAGGGTATCATCAAATTGACCCTAGCACATTTTAAACCTGTATTATCAGTAATACAATCGATTTTGAATATTGCCTCTACTGGTACACTTCAATTTTTAATTGCATCAGCCAGTTGGATTTTTATGGCAAAAATTATTGCAGGATATGGCAGTGATGCAATTGCGGGTTATACAATTGCCATCCGTTTGATCATTTTCTTTTTGATGCCTGCATGGGGATTAAGCAATGCAGCAGCAACATTGGTTGGCCAAAACT
>JAIXYL010000073.1 GCA_027490265.1 Sediminibacterium sp. | reverse complement strand
TTCTCCCCCATTTTTGGTATGGTATACTGTACCTGAACCATTGATATACCAACCAGTTGTTTCATCAATAAAAAAGATATCATCTTGCTTACCAGCGTAAGGCTCAGTATTTAATTTTTTCCAAGTATAAGAAAGTGTTGTGTTGTTCAGCTGAGCGGTACTATTAAAGCTCCAACAGGCTACACAAAAAATAAACACTAATTTTTGAATGGTCATAAAAACAGCTTTATGCCATCATTGGTATATGCAGGCTTAAAAATATTACAACAAGCATTGAAATTTATTGCAGAAAATAAAGTGATGCATTAACATTCACTTAAACCCAATGGTACCTGAACTGCCAATCCACCATCAGCGGTTTCCTTGTATTTACTGTTCATATCTAAAGCTGTATTCCACATAGTGGCGATGACTTTGTCTAAACTTACCAACGCAAAGTCAGGCGTACTTTGTAAAGCCAATTGAGAAGCCGTAATAGCTTTGATGGCGCCCATAGTGTTTCTTTCAATACATGGTATTTGCACCAACCCACCAATTGGGTCACAGGTTAAGCCCAAATGATGTTCCATCGCAATTTCTGCAGCCATCAGTGCTTGTTGTTGAGTGCCGCCCATACACTCGGTTAATGCTGCTGCTGCCATAGCAGAAGATACGCCAATCTCAGCTTGACATCCTCCCATTGCCGCAGAAATGGTTGCGCCTTTTTTAAATATGGAGCCTATTTCGGATGCGGTTAACAAAAATTGAATAATCTTCTCTTCATTGTAACCGTCACAAAAAGCAATATAGTATTGTAAAACTGCCGGAATTACACCTGCGGCGCCATTGGTTGGTGCGGTTACCACTCTTCCAAATGAGGCATTTTCTTCGTTTACAGCTAAAGCGAAACAACTCACCCAATCTAAAATATAATTGAAAGATTGTCCACCATTCTGAATGGCAGTCAGCCATTCGCTATACTGATTATAGGGTTGCTTGTTGATGAGTTTCTTATTGAGTTCATATGCCCTTCTTCGTACTTGCAAACCTCCAGGCAATTCACCTTTTGAATGACAACCTCTATAAATACAATCTCGCATGGCATACCATATGTCTAATACGCCCTTTTTGGTCTCTGCTTCTGAACGCCAAGCCAATTCATTTTCTAAAACCATTTCATGAATG
Source organism: Sediminibacterium sp. (assembly GCA_027490265.1). Classification (GTDB taxonomy): domain Bacteria; phylum Bacteroidota; class Bacteroidia; order Chitinophagales; family Chitinophagaceae; genus Sediminibacterium. The sequence goes on along the minus strand of JAIXYL010000073.1, from coordinate 6,728 downwards.
GCCATCCCTGTTTTTCTGCACCAGTGTAAAATATCTGCAGCATTATTGGTAGGGAATGCCAACTCAACTGGGGATTTGTGGCCACCGGCGGTTTCTCCTTCTTGCACTACAAAACCGCCTCCAATGGAGTAATAAGTTTCGCTAAATTGAACCCCATTGTTTAGCGTGATGAGAAAGCTTAAGCCATTGGGGTGAAATGGCAAAGATTCATTGGTTAAAAAAATAAGCTGCTCTTTAAATGAAAACTCAATTTGATGTTCTCCCCCAAGTAACAATTGATGTGACGTTTTAATTGCATTTACTTTTGGCGTGATGCTGTTCACATCAATGGTCACAGGATCTTCTTTCATTAATCCCATTAATACAGCGATGTCAGTGCCGTGCCCCTTACCTGTTTTTGCTAGTGAACCATATAACAATACCGTTACCGACTGAACCATCGCAATTGGGTATTGCTGACTTAAGTGATCCAAGCAACGCAATGCAGCTCTCCATGGCCCTAAAGTGTGTGAACTAGAAGGCCCAACCCCTATTTTGAACATGTCGAATACTGAAATAGCTTCATGTGGCATATTGTAAAGTTAATGATCGATTTTCATTAAGTTTGGTAAATGAAGCACCTCTTTTTGTTAATTCTGTTGAGTTTGTTTACAATGATGACCAATGCACAGCGAATGACTGAGTCTACCAATAATCCCCTTCATCAAGCACTAAATAATCATCCTGAATTTTTTAATAGAATCACCAGTAATCCAGACAGTTTTGGAGTCCAAATCATATATACACAGATTGATCGCAACAAAAGACAAAAACCAATATTCAAAGAGTACAGTTACCGATTAAACAATCAAGCCTATTTCTATCCAGCGAGTACAGTTAAAATGCCCATTGCTTTATTGGCCCTTGAAAAAATTAATGAATTGGGTATTAAAGGGTTAACCAGGCAGAGCATTATGATTACTGATAGTGCGGCAACTGCACAAGATCATGTATACAATCAACCCAATGCCACAGATGGGGCGCCCACTATTGAAAATTACATCAAACAAATTTTTTTGGTCAGTGACAATGATGCGTTTAATCGGTTGTATGAATTTTTAGGTCAAGAATATATTCAACGAAAGCTAACGGAGAAAGGCTATCCAGATGTGATTATTCGGCATCGGTTGCAATTGAGTAGAACAGTAGAACAACAGGCGACTACCAATCCCGTAAAGTTTTACGATACGGCCGGTAATCTCATTTATGAGCAACCTGGGATGGTAAGTAAAGCTGTTTTTGAACCCACCAATATTACACTTGGAAAAGGCTACATGAAAAATGGTCAATTGGTGAAAGAGCCATTTTCTTTTTTAAACAAGAACCGTATTTATTTGCAAGACCTACATCATATTTTGCAATCGGTTATTTTTCCTGAACAATTTCCAAAGAAACGTCGCTTTAATTTAACCGAAGACGATTATGCTTTTGTAAAAAAGTACATGCATATTTATCCCAGAGAATCTGAGTCACCCAATTATGATTCTTCACAATATTGGGATACCTATTGCAAGTTTTTGTTGCAAGGGTCTGAAAAAAAGACGCGCTATCCAAACGTAAAAATTTACAATAAAGTAGGTGACGCATACGGCTTTTTGTTAGACGTAGCCTATATTACAGACGAAGCCAATCAAATTGAATTCATGTTAAGTGCTGTCATTTCTTGTAATACAGATGGCATTTACAATGATGACAAATATGAATACGACGAACTGGGTTTCCCTTTTATGAGAGACTTGGGTATTGCAATTTATCAACAAGAATTACAGCGCAAAGGCAAATTGCCCATAATTAAGTAAATTGTAGGCTTAAATTTTTCTGAATGGAACTGTCTTCTCTTTTAAACAGGTTTAGTGAACCTGAAACCTTAAAAATGGCCAAACTTGGTCGTGAATTACGTGCACAAGGGATTGATATCATTGATCTTAGTTTGGGTGAACCCGATTTTGATACCCCACAGCATATTAAAGATGCGGCAATTAAAGCCATTAACGATAACTGGAGTCATTATACGCCAGTACCTGGCTACTTAGATTTAAGGGAAGCGGTATGCATTAAGTTAAAACGCGACAATCAACTGGACTACTTGCCAGAAAATATTGTTGTTTCCACTGGTGCAAAACAAAGCTTGGCTAATGCCATTTTAGCTTTGGTTGACGAAGGTGATGAAGTCATCATTCCTACACCTTATTGGGTTACTTATTCTGAATTGGTTAAAATTGCCCGAGGTAAAGTGGTTGAAATTAGAACCACTGTAGACAATAAATTTAAAACTACTGCTGCGGAACTTGAAGCCGCCATTACACCCAATACTAAAGTGTTCATGTTCTCTTCACCTTGCAATCCATCAGGTGCAGTTTACAGCCATGATGAATTGGCAGCTTTGGTACGTGTGTTTGAAAAATACCCAGCCATTACCATTCTCTCCGATGAAATTTATGAATACATCAATTTCATGGGCAAGCACGAAAGCATAGCGCAGTTCAGCAGTATTAAAGATCGTGTAGTGGTCATCAATGGGTTAAGCAAAGGCTTTGCCATGACAGGCTGGAGACTTGGATATATTGCATCGAATGCAACCATTGCAAAAGCTTGTGAAAAACTGCAAGGACAATTCACCAGTGGTACTTGTTCAATTACCCAAAAAGCAGCGGTTGCTGCACTAACAGGAAATTTGCAACCTTCTATTGAAATGACGGAAGCATTTACACAACGCCGAGCTAAAACGCTTGAATTGGTAAATGCCATTCCAGGATTCAAATGTTTTGCACCTGAAGGGGCTTTTTATGTTTTCCCTGATGTTAGCGCATATTATGGTAAATCTGATGGAACGACCACGATTCACAATGCTGCAGATTTTAGTATGTATTTACTCAATACAGCCCATGTTAGTTCAGTGATGGGTGATGCATTTGGAGAACCTAATTGTGTTCGTTTTTCTTTTGCCAACAGCATGCCGAATATTATCAAAGCTTGGGATAGAATTGCTGCTGCATTACACAAATTGGCTTAATGTTCTTCTACAATAAAAAAGGCTGGCAATGATTTGCCAGCCTTTTTTATTTATAGTGGTCATTCATTATTTTGAACCAGTTGCTGTTCCACCTTTTTTGCTGTCCACATTTATGGTGTATTTACCCTTGCCCTCAACAATCCATTTGACCGTTACAGATCCAAGACCAGGAATATTGTCTACTTCTATTGTGCTTGGATTAGTTTTTTGAATCTTCGAAATGTTTAAGTCTTCATCTGTCATGATCATACCCGCTACAATTTTAGCAGAGGTATTTAAGGTAATATAATCTGGTCGCTCAATTTTGTTTTTAACATCCTGACTGCTGTGCGTTGGCATCAAACGCTCGTTGGCAATGACAGCAGTCACTTCAGTTAGGCCACCACCTAAATCTTTTTCTTTGATGTCTGTTACCGATAATTTAGGGGTATGGTAACTATGGTAAATACTGAAAGCCATATTTCTATGTGCATCTGACTCCAACAAAAAACCTGGGTGGGCTCTGCCAAAATTCTTTTTAAATCCACCAATTTCTACTTTACCATACTGTGGATGGTCGTATTCCTTCCATTCCACAAATCCATCTTTAAACAATAAGTATTTATCAAAATTATATGAACTATTGTCAAAAGGGCTTCTGGTACTCTCTTTCATGAACATCAAATAGGGCGTCCACAATTCATTTGAATAGGTGTAAATGCCTCTGCCTGCATAAAACCAATCCAACTCGCCACCATATGCTGAATACAAATCCTTATACACCACTAAATATTTATACCCCGGCATCAGCTCTTCTCCTTTTTTGGCAATGGCATCATAAATGGCTACGTCCTGTGCATTGTAGGTACTTACATCTGCTGCTGCGCCAGGCCCTCTTAAGATCATACCACCTGCATTGTGATAAGATTGAGCTGCTGCAATATTGGGATGTTTCATTACAAATTCCATCACAGCTCTGTTTTCAGGAATAGAGAATGGATACTTGTATGCTCCGTTCTGAATATAGTTTGGTTGCCATCCCCAACCCCAGTCTCTATTGGGGTCGTATTCAAATGCATAGCCATCTTCATTCACACGGCCGTCCCCGTCATTGTCAATGCCTTCCATGCCAAGGAGTTCATAATCCCCCTGTTCATCTGCCCCTACCATTACCATATTTCTAGGATCACGAGGGTCTAATTTGTAACGACCGTTTACATTTTTTCTACGCATCATTGTAATATGTCCGTCCCCGTCTAAATCGTCGTACCAGTCTTCGTTAACCAAACCATCGCCATCATTATCTACAGGCTTTATACCTGATCTTGGTGAACTCGATGTATTGGGTTGATGCATATAACTGTCACGCCCATCAGGGTTGATGCTTGGCACAATGTAAAACACTTTGTCTGCCAATAATTCTTGGATAAACTTGGTGTCGCCAAAACTTTCTGTTAAGTACCAAGCAGTATACAAAGCAAACTCTGCGCCTTGTATTTCATTGGAATGAATATTCCCATCAATGTACATGCCTGGCTTTTGTAATTCATTGCCTTTTTTAAAATCGGTAATGGTTAAACACCAAAGGTCTCTGCCAGCATATGATTTGCCTAAAGAAGTGAGTTTGGCCAAATCGGGATATGCTGCTGCTATTTTTTTGCAGAGTGCTGTGATGCCTGCGTGATCATAATATCTATTCCAACTGGCTTGAACCTTAGGATTCACGGGCGTTCCAGCGGCTTTGAATACTTGATTAGCTTCTTGAGCCATTAAGCTGGCACTCAATAATAGTGCTATAGAAAATGAATATATTTTTTTCATGGTTGAATGTTTATTGTAACGAAATGGCTTTAGAAGTTAAGCCAATAGCTGGTGAACCCGTTTCAATAGTAACCGAGCCAGTACCTTTTACGATCCAACTGAATTGTTGCATGGTATGTGGCTCCATATTATTGAGTAATTCGATTTTCTTGCCACCAATCAATTGTTGTTTGTCTGTTAATTGCAAGGCTACTTTCAAACGTTTTACAAAATAATTGCGGTCAGCAAATTTGCTATGTGTGGGCAAAAAACCTGTGTTGGCCACATCCACCGTAATTTTGGTTAAGCCATTACTGAGTTTTTCAGTATTCACTTTTTGAATAATGACTTGCGGTTTTAAAGTGGTCATTTTCATTAAAAACTCAGTATGTTTTTGTGCTATGCCGTCAACCATTTTATAAGGTGGATTTTGCATGACGTAGGGATCAACGCCGCCTACTTGCACCACTTGATCAGGATAATCGGGATGTTGCACAGTTGTCCATTCTGTAAAATGATTGAGGCCTTGTTGTGCACTCCAACTTAAATAATTGGCCATTGGGTCTTCAACTGTAAAGGCTTTTTCTTTTTTTGCTGTATCTGGCTTGGCTTTAGGAACCCACCATCCAGGGGTACTAAAACTAAATCGACCATAGTGCTGATACGCCCAACTCATGAAATCGCCACCATCGGCACTTGGCTTTGGAGCGTCTTTAATCCCAATGATTTTGTTGTACAAATCACTGACTTGTGTTGTCACTTTGTCGTCACTGCTGCTTAAATTATTCAAACTACCAAAGCTCACTACTGCATATACATTAAATGCATCGTAAAGAAAATCTAAGATGGCCCTGGTTTCTATTTCGCTAGCGGGAAATTCACCTGTACCGGGGGCAAAGGTTTTGTGTTTATAAGTCAGGTTTTTATTAAAATGAATGCCTCCAACACCATCTTCATTGAGTTCGCCATCTTTATCGTTGTCGATGCCTTCGGTCATTAACAAGTATTTGCCTTTTTCGCCTTTAGACAAATCTGCTTTGATTAATACCCTTGGATCATCAGGATGTAATTTATAAGTGCCCACAGGGCTTTCAATGCGCATCATGGTAATCTTACCATTCTTGTCTAAGTCGTCAAAAGGGTCTTCGTTAGTTTTACCATCTCTGTCATCATCAGTAGGGTTGGCATTGCCCAATCTTTCAAATGGCAGTTTGCTAAAATAAGTGTCCATGGCATCCGGACTCATATTGGGAAACAAATAATATGTGTTATTGGTCAGTAATTGTTTAACACTGTCTTTGTCAATTTGCTTCAATAATTTTTCTGCAAATTGAATGACCAATTCAGTGCCTAAAAGATGGGTGCCTTCTACACCACCCACTACAGCAATGGCAGGTTTAGCATCGGTTTTGCCATTGCCCAGGGTCAATACCCAAATGTCTCTTCCACCCGCGGTTTTAGCCAATGACTGAAGCGACGTCCATTGTGGGTGATTTTTGGCCAATGCATTTAATCGGCTTTGTTGTTCTTGTGTTGTGGAGTACTGTTGCGCTTTTGCTTGCCAAATAACCGGTAAGCAAAGGGCCATCCAGAGTAGTTTTTTCATGTGCAATCTTTATACGATAAATATAATTGAAATGCCTCTTTAAATTCAAGATAATGGATAAATGGCTTGTACATTTGTTTGGCAAAATCTTGGTATGATTGATCCTGTTAAGGCAGATATGTTTAAAAATCGGTTGACAAAAGTGTTCAAACACAAAAGCAAGTTGGCTCGACGACAAGCTGTTTCTTGCTATCGGGTGTATGACCATGATTTGCCGGAATTCCCATTCAGTATTGAATTGTATGATGATCAATTGTACATTGCCGAATACCTCAGAAGGCATGGCATGGA
>JAIXYL010000079.1 GCA_027490265.1 Sediminibacterium sp. | reverse complement strand
TTACTTTATTTCGAGGATTTTGCGCCAAGTCTGTTCTATGTTTTTCGTGGGAATGGTAGGGATAAAGTTTTCTCTTGGTGTGCCATTGATATGATACAGTCTTTCCGTGGGAATTTGAAAACCAATATTTGTTTCTGGCATGGTAAATCCTTGGACTGCACCTATTAACTTGGCCATTCCTGTTCCTATAATTTTGGCTCTTTTGAGTCCATCAAATCCAATGGCCATGCCTTCACCCATGCTGCCTGTCCAATGCCCAACCATTATATAAACATTGCCTTTATATTGTGTTTTACGCGGCGTTACATATTCAACCCATTGTCTTTTCGTTTGAAATGCAGTTTCATCAAATTCATGTTGTTGATAGGGAAGTGCTTTATGAATGAACCTTCCCATAATACTTCTTGCAACAGTTGTATTACCGCCACTTGGGGTTTCTGTTAAATCGATAATAATATTCTTGTACAATAAACAACTGTCAAGTGCTTGATCAAACAATTCAATAGTGTTGGTATTGCCTAAGGCATCATTGATTTTGATATAAGCTGTTGTAGGGTTGAGTTGTTTTGATGCAACAAGGGCAGGTTTGGCGCTAAGTTTAATACTGTCTGCATTAATGGTAATGGAGGTTCCATTTCTATTTATCGTCATGATTCGATTGGCATCATGTGTACCTGCAAAAAGCATGTTGATAGCATATTGATACATTTCTTTGGTGTGGTTATTCGTAAACTTGGGTAGAAACTGTTGCAATTGTCCTTCAATGGCTTTGCCTTGAAAAAGTTGTATCTCGTCTCCAATTTTGAGCCCAGATTTCTCAGCTTTATAATCCTTTCGGATATCTGTAATGATGTATTGATTATTGATTTTTTCAACAAAAATGTCTTGACCACTTGGAATAATTCTATTTGACGAAGAGAGATTAGTATACAGCGAAATATGGCCGTTAAAACACTCATTAATGACTCCTTCCATGAATTTGATAAATGCCTGTTGATTAGACACTTGCTTCACTTGTGGTGCGTAGATATCTTTTACCTTCAACCAATTAATCTTTTGTTGATCTAAATAAGCATAGTTATCATTCACTTCATTCCAAAATGTTAGAAAATCTTTTTCGTATTTGGTTTGTGCTGTCACAAATGAACAGATTAAACTGAATAATCCAATTATAATGCATTTCATGGTTAAGAATTGATTAGTGGTTGAAGTTGGGATGCTCCTTTGTAAATATAACTTTTTTGTGATTTGTACTATTTAATGATTTTTTCACTTTTTGCTTATCAAATTATAACTACTTTTACTGTATTAAATTAGAATCTTTGCGTCAAAAAAATCAGTATAAAACCATCTTGTGCAGATTTAAATCAATGTTTGGTTTAATGGCTTGGTTGGTATGGGTACTTATTTTTTTTGCTGGAACAGTCAAAGGGAATGTTCCCCACAACCAACTGTTTAAGCTTACAAAAGCAGCATATACACCTGCAAAGAACGAAGCTAATTTACCTTCAAACGCTTCAGAACCCCTGCAATTACCAGAAGATTCTGAATGTTTTACTTCAGAAGTAGATGACGAGTTGGATGATCAAAAGAAAAGCACTTTCGCTGTTTCGGTTATTCAGTTGTTTACATTACATCAAACTGCTGAGATTCAATCAGTTCAGTCTTTTCAGTATCATCAGTCTAGGAAACAAGTCATTACTGTTCCCTTATTTGTTCTCCATCATTCTTGGAAAAGCTACCTCGTTTAATTTTTGATTTGAAGTTTTGTTAATACTGATTCTGTATTAACCCTAGCCTAGCGTTTAGTGATCATTCACTTGACCTACTCATTTTATTTTTTAGTCAATCAACAATCATGAAACAGGGTTTTATTTCCATTATTACAGCAGCTATTTTTTTTATGTCTAGTTGCAAAGAACATAAAGAAGCAAAACAAGATGATACACATTTTATTGTAACCAGTCCTATTGAAAATGATACGACTATTAACAAAGAGTATGTATGTCAATTACAATCTGTACAACATATTGAAATAAGGGCACTAGAAAAAGGTTATTTGCAAAATATCTATGTAAACGAAGGACAATATGTTAAAAAAGGACAAATCATGTTCCAGATTATGCCCTTGATTTACCAAGCAGAAACACAGAAGTCTGAGGCGGAAGTTAGTTTTGCCAAAATTGAATATCAAAATACCAAGCAATTAGCAGACAGTAACATTGTGTCAAAAAATGAGTTAGCACTCGCAAAAGCTAAACTAGATAAAGCCAAAGCTGAATTAGCGTTATCTAAAGCGCATCTTTCATTTACTGAAATTCGCGCACCTTTTGATGGCATCATAGATCGGTTTAATGTGCGTCTTGGGAGCCTATTAGATGAAGGTGAATTGCTCACAACATTGGCAGATAATAGTAAAATGTGGGGTTATTTTAACGTGCCTGAAGCTGAATATCTTGATTATATTTCTTTAGAGAAACAATCAGGAAATGCTATTGTGTTATTAGAAATGGCCAATCATAAGTTATTTGATCAAAAGGGAAAGGTTGAAACCATTGAAGCAGACTTTAATAATGAAACTGGCAATATAGCATTTAGAGCCACATTCCCAAATCCCAAACGCATACTTAGGCATGGTGAAACAGGTAAAATCCTTATGCCGACAATGCTTAAAAATGCAGTCTTGATTCCACAAAGGGCCACTTTTGATGTACTTGATAAGAAGTTTGTTTATATCGTAGATGCTAATAATACGCTAAAAGCCAAGCAAATAATTGTTTCACACGAAATGCCACATCTTTATGTTGTGGCTTCTGGATTAAAGGCTAATGATAAAATTTTAGCAGAAGGTTTAGGTAAAGTGAAGAACAATGAAAAGATTAAATTTTCATTTGTGCCATTTGCAAAAGAACTGTCTGAGTTAAACAATTTACACGCAGAATAGCGCTGGAAATCAAAAAATTTTAAAAACAATGTTTAATAAGTTTATTAAAAGGCCAGTGCTTGCAATTGCCTTATCTATTGTGATTGTTTTTTTGGGATTATTAGCCATCAAAACGTCACCAGTTGCTCAGTTTCCTGAAATTGCACCGCCTCGTGTAAATATTTTTATTGAGTTCCCTGGGTCAAATGCTGATGTGTTGGTTAAATCTACATTGACCATTTTAGAACGTGCAATAAATGGAGTGCAAGGCATGCAATACATGATTTCAGATGCCACAAGTGCAAGTGAAGCAACCATTGAAGTAATATTTGAACCAGGTACAGATCCAACTTTGGCTGCTGTGAGGGTAAAGTCAAGGGTAGATCAAGTAATGACCAATTTGCCACCACTTGTGCAAAGAGAAGGCGTAATTATTTCTCCTTTGCAGCCAAGTATGTTGATGTATTTAAATCTATATAGTAAAGATAATAATGTAGATGAAAAGTATTTATTCAACTATGCTAATACATATATTTTACCAGAACTTCAACGTATTAATGGTATGGGCTTTGCACAAGCAATTGGTAGCCGTGCATTTGCCATCCGGGTATGGTTAGACCCTGAACGTATGAGGGCTTATAATATTTCTGCTGAAGAAGTTTTAAAATCCATTGACGAACAAAGTGTATTGGCTAGACCAGGAAGAGTTGGGTTAAGTTCTGGAAAAAAAGCACAGTCGCAAGAGTATGTATTTACTTACAAAGGCTGGTATAATAAACCTGAACAGTATCAGGATATTATAATTAAAGCCAACTCAAAAGGAGAGATCCTCAAATTAAAAGATATTGCTGAAGTAGAAGTAGGAAGTGAGTTTGTGGATATATATTCAAATAAGGATGGACATCCGTCTGCATCTTTGGTTTTAAAACAAAACCCGGGAAGTAATGCCAATACTGTTATTGCGGAAGTAAAGGCCAAATTAATTGAATTAAAAAAGGATTTTCCGCCTGGGATTGATTATGAAATCAATTATGATGTATCAAAATTTGTAGATGCTTCCATAGAAAAAGTATTGCATACTTTAATTGAAGCGTTCATACTTGTAGCAATTGTAGTGTTTGTATTTCTTGGAGATTGGCGCTCTACCTTTATTCCAATTTTAGCTGTACCGGTTTCGTTGATTGGTGCATTTGCGCTCATGAAGTTTTTTGGATTGAGCATAAATCTCATTACTTTATTTGCCTTGGTACTAGCCATTGGTGTAGTAGTTGATGATGCTATTGTAGTTGTTGAAGCAGTACACGTAAAGATGGAAGAAGAAAATTTGTCACCATTTGCTGCCGTCAAAAAAGTTATTAGAGAGATCAGCGGAGCAATTATAGCCATCACTTTAGTCATGACATCTGTGTTTGTGCCAGTTGCATTTATGACAGGACCAGTTGGTGTTTTATATCGTCAATTTTCCTTAACTATGGCAAGTGCTATTGTTATCTCAGGTTTTGTGGCATTAACGCTTACCCCAGTTTTATGTGCAATGCTGCTTAAAAATACACATGGTAAGCCCAAACGCAAAACGCCAATCAATCAATTTATCAGTTGGTTTAACCATCATTTTGAGCGTCTGACTGGCAGTTATACTAATTTTTTAACATTAATTGTAAACAGGCGATTCATTACTTATAGTATTTTATTCATTTTTGCGTTCGGTATATTTAGTGTCAATAAAATACTTCCAGCGGGTTTTATTCCAAGTGAAGATCAGGGTCAGATTTACGCAATTATACAGACAAGTCCGGGAACAACATTAGAACGAACTAATGAGATTTCAAGAAAGTTACAATTAATTGCCAGTAAAATTGATGGTGTAGCTTCTGTTACGTCATTAGCTGGATATGAAATACTGACTGAAGGAAGAGGCTCTAATGCTGGTACTTGCTTAATCAATTTAAAAGATTGGTCTGAGAGAAAACAATCAGTTAAAGAAGTCATAGAAGAGCTCGAAAAGGAGTCAAAGGACCTTCCTGCTAATATTGAGTATTTTGAACCACCAGCCGTTCCAGGATATGGTACATCTGATGGCTTTTCTTTGCGATTACTAGACAAAGGAAGTGATGTTGATTACCAAGAATTTGATCGGGTTAATGCTGAATTTTTAGTAGCACTTAGAAAAAGAAAAGAATTAACAGGATTATTTTCATTTTATTCTGCTAAATATCCGCAATATGAAATAACGGTTGACAATGCCTTAGCAATGCAAAAAGGCGTTTCCTTAGGTAATGCTATGGAAAATTTAAATGTAATGGTTGGAAGTACATATGAACAGGGCTTTATCCGTTTCAATAATTATTATAAAGTATACACACAAGCAGGCCCCGAGTTTAGAAAACAACCGTCAGACATTTTAAACATGTTTGTTAAAAATGATCGTGGTGAAATGGTACCTTATTCAGCATTCATGACTATTAAAAAAACTCAAGGACCAAATGAAATTGCCCGATACAATTTGTACATCTCATCTTTGATTAATGGAACACCTGCAAAAGGGTATTCATCAGGAGATGCAATTGATGCAATAAAGGAAGTAGCTGCAGAAACATTGCCACGTGGATATGATATTGCATGGGAAGGATTATCATATGATGAAGCTAAGCGGGGAAACGAGGCATTATATCTGTTTTTAATTGTTATTTTATTTGTCTATTTAATATTAGCATCTCAATATGAAAGTTTCTTACTGCCTTTTGCCGTGCTATTGTCGCTGCCGCCTGGCATTTTCGGTTCATTTTTCTTATTAAAACTAATGGGGCTTTCAAATGATATTTATGCACAAGTTGGCTTGATAATGTTGGTTGGATTGCTGGGTAAAAATGCTGTGTTAATTGTTGAATTTGCAGTACAGAAACACAATAAAGGTGCATCAGTACTTAATGCAGCGATCGAGGGTGCTAAAGCACGATTTAGGCCGATACTTATGACTTCATTTGCATTTATAGCAGGATTGATTCCATTGGTAATTGCAACAGGCCCTGGGGCTGTTGGTAATCATACGATAGGATCTTCTGCATTGGGTGGTATGCTTTTCGGTACTGTATTTGGCGTAATTGTTGTTCCAGGACTTTATTTCATTTTTGGATCGATTCAAGAAGGTCGTTTTTTGATTCGTGATGAAGACTATAATCCTTTAAGCGAAGATTTTGTTCAAGCCAATACGCCCATGACCAATAAAATCAAAAAAATATTTTTAAGTTTTAGAAATAAAAAAGACAATGAAACCAATCGCTAATTATATTTTATTGCTGAGTATCATCTTATGGATGGCTGCTTGTAAAGTGCCATCAATTAGTAATAAACAAGAATCATTAAATCTGCCAGCTAACTACACACCAATTCAAGATACGATGAACATGGTAAAGATTCCATGGCGGCAATACTTTTCTGATGCTAATCTCATTGCTTTAATTGATACTGCCTTACAGAACAATCAGGAGTTGAATATCATCTTGCAGGAGATTGAGATGAGTAAGAATGAAATTCTGCAAAGGAAGGGAGAATATAAGCCCTTTGTGAATTTAAAAGCGGGGGCTGGACCAGATCGAGCAGCAAAATATACTTGGGATGGATTTTCGGAAGAAGATTTAAAAGCCAATCCAGATAAAGGTCCTAAGTATATAGGTGATTTTATGGTTGGTGCCTATTTTTCTTGGGAGTTAGATGTTTGGAAAAAACTGCGTAATGCTACTAAGTCTGCAGCAATTAAGTATTCTGCAGCTGTTGAAGGTAAAAATTTCATAGTAACCAATATTATTGCAGAAATAGCTGCATCATATTATGAGTTAATGGCCCTAGATAATCAGTTAGATATTATTCAACAAAATATCTTGTTGCAGAGTAATGTATTGAAAGTAATCAAACAACAAAAGGAAGCTGCTAAAGTAACACAGTTAGCAGTAAATCGATTTGAAGCACAGTTGTTGAATACGCAGAATCTCCGTTATCAGATAAATCAACAAATCATCGAGACAGAAAATAAAATCAGATTCCTCACCGGTAAGTATACGCCCACAATCACTCGAAATTCTGCAAAGTTTAGTTCGATTCCCATGGATGACATGCAAACAGGTATACCCTCTCAACTCTTAGTGAATAGACCAGATATTCGACAGGCAGAATTAAATATAGCAGCAGCAAAATTGGATGTTCAAGTTGCAAAAGCTAATTTTTATCCATCATTTAGTATACAAGCGGGACTTGGATTTCAAGCATTTAATCCATTTTACTTGGTACGGCCAGCATCAATTTTATATAATCTTGCAGGTGATATGGTGGCGCCATTAGTTAATAAGAACGCAATTACTGCGACCTATTATAATGCCAATGCTCAGCAAATACAAGCAATATATATTTACGAACAAACCATTTTAACTGCTTATACGGAAGTATTGAATCAAATTGCAAAAGCTGATAATTTTAAGGCCAGTTACGAAATGAAATCTAAAGAAGTGGATATTTTATTGCAGTCTGTTGCCATTTCTAATAATTTATTTAATTCTGCTAGAGCCGATTATATGGAAGTTTTATTAACACAAAGGGAGGCGCTAGAGTCAAAAATGGAGTTAATTGAAATTCGGATGAAACAGTTGAGTTCAAAGGTGAATATTTACCGAGCACTTGGTGGAGGGTGGGGGTAATATTTTTATTTAATCAAATGCCCTTTTTGCAAAAAATACAATTGATAATGTTTGATGCGCCCATTCTTTGAATCTTGTCGTGGCAAGTATTTAATGCCTTTGATAGATTTAATACTGCCCAAATCAATGACCAATCGATGGGGATGTTTGGGTTGTTGATCCTGCCATTGCGTATGCCAAATACTGGTAAACTGCAAATCAAAAATATTTTCAGCTCTACCGTCGTCACCACTGGTTTCCTCACTATCTGCATAGATGATTTTCCAATTATTACGAGGAATGTCTTTGCCGTTGGCGTCTATTAATTCTAATTCTGCTATAGTGGTAAAAGCATTGCCATCATGTGCATCAAGGGCTTCAATGCAAAAATATTGCCCATCCTTCACCCCACTAAAAGAAACTGTTTGCCATTTTTCTGTATGGTCAAAAGTGCCTTTGTGTATAGGTTCTAGATTTTTTAAGTTAAGTGCTTTGACGGGTCTGGTTTTAGCAACTGCCGCTTGTTCAGTTAAGCTGTCAAGAATAGGTGTGGTTAACCCTTGTAGTGTTGGGTTGTTCAATCCAAAAATATCGTAAACCATTATTTCGTTACGACCTTTTTTCAACCAACTGCCTGGTAAAAACATGGTTTGTGTTGGCCCAATATTCCAATACCGACCCAAACAAATGCCATTAATCCAAACCAATCCTTTTTTCAAAGATCTTACATCTAAGTAAGTATCACTTTGTTCTGAAGCTTCAAAAAAGCCTTTGTAAAACATTGGTCCCGTTGACTTTACGGATGCTTTCGAAAAATCAAGAGTAATGGTATTGTCGCCCATTGGAATGGGATAGTTCTGCCAGTTCTTGATAACAGTTTCAATCCCCTTATCATCTACCAATATGACTTTGCCGTTGATGCCTTTTCGGTCGTGCATATTTTGACCGTAGTTAATGCGTCCCATTGCTTCAACTACAATGGTGATCGTTTCTGTTTTTTTTCTTGATGGAATTTGTATGGACAATTTGCCCTTTCTTCTATCGCCAATGCCAATCAATTTTCCACCCATATATACTGTTGCATAATCGTGTACTTCAGCAATTAGTGTTGCTGCATTACCAGCTGGTAATTGCGTTTGATAGACCATTGATCCATATCCTAAATTAAGGTCTTCAAATAGAATGGCAGAGTCTGCATTTACGGGCTTTGGTAAATTAGCAAACAACGATGTTGAACTCGTTAAAGAGAAAGGTTTGATGGTTTGTTTAGGGATTGGTGCTGGTACTTTAGGTAAGCTTTCTCCATCTTGTAAATACTTGCTGAAAAGCTCCCGAATTTTATAAAATTTATCTGTGGCTTCTCCACTTTCATTAATCGGCGCATCATAGTCATAACTACTGGTTTGCGGCAGAAAAGGTGGAGAGTTGGCGCCGCTGTATGTTCCAAAAGTTGTACCACCATGTGCCATATAAATGCTGAAAGAGGCTTTATGTTTTAACATCCATTCAAGTTCTGCTACCACTCGGTCTGTTGTGCCAATATGGTGTTTTCTACCCCAACTATCAAACCAGCCAGGATAGTATTCACCACACATTAATGGCCCCTTGGGTTGAATTTTTTTAAGATCTTCAAAAGAAGATTGTGGGTTACTGCCAAAGTTGACTACTGCAAAAATATCTGGCCTATAATCATTTTTTAATTGGGTAGGCCCATCACAAGTAAACAGTGGAACGGTAAATCCAGCTTCTTTTATGTAATCACGTAATCGACCAATATAGGTTTTATCATTGCCAAAGCTGCCGTATTCATTTTCTACTTGTACCATCAGGATAGGCCCGCCGTTATTAATTTGTAAAGGCGCTAATTGCTGACCCACCGCCATTAAATATTGCCGACTTCTTTCCATGAAATAGGGATGCTGCGTCCTTAATTGAATGGATTTGTCTTTAAGCAACCACCACGGAAATCCGCCAAACTCCCACTCAGCACAAGAATAGGGGCCAGGTCTTAGAATAATATACAATCCTTCCTCTTGTGCTATTTTGCAAAAACTAACCACATCTGATTGGTCATCCCAGGTGAATTTGCCGGGCTCTTTTTCATGCATATTCCAAAACATATAGGCACACACCGTATTTAATCCCATTGCCTTGGCCATTTGAAGTCTGTGGCGCCAGTACTGTTTGGGAATGCGCGCAAAATGCATTTCACCACAACGAATCACGGTTGGTTTGCCATTGAGCATGAATGCGGTATCATTAATGGAAAAACTGCCTTTTTGTGCATGACTCAACAAAGCAAACCACAACAACGATAAGGTTAATAAAATTGAGCGAAAGCGCATATACTATTTTAAATTTTGCTTAAGGTATGAATTTTTCTAAAGGCTTTAATTCAGGGGAAATATGATAGGTATAATTATAAGGGAATTGGCAGCTGTCTTTCTTTAAAGGTTTGTTATTTGCATCCACAAGATTATAAAGCTTATGTATAGGCTGAAATGATTGATTGTAAAAGATGGTAAGCGATTCAATAGCAATGCCATCTGTACAAATGCTGTTAAAGAATCTAGCTTCTCTTTCAAATGCAAATGTTTTACCTGCTTGGTCAAAATAATGTGTTAAGCGAATATTCCAATCACCACTTTCACTAAAGGGGTACTCTGAAATCGATAAGGTTTTGCCAGCATTGTTTTTAAGAACATTGAATGTGGTTAAAATATTCGGTGGAAACTGATCATTTTTCACTTCAATCAGTGTGTCTTTATTAACTGGTTTTACAAAAACTATTAAATCATTTTTATGCTGTTGATACGCTGTATCAATTAACGCTTTTTCTTTTTTGAGTATAGTCAGACTGTCTTGATTGGTTGGATATTCTGCATTCGTTGATGAAGGCTCCTTGTTTATGCAGGCCGTTGCCATGCAGAAAATGGTCATCACGAAAATGAGTTGGATTTTCATAGGTTGTTGAAATTAGATTTTTTACAAATCAATTTTGTAAGTTTAGGCAAAAGGTACTAATTTTTAAAAAAATCTTAATGGTAATCAAACAATACGTCTTTTTATTTTTATTGAGTTTGCCCCTTCAATTTTTTGCCCAAAATCAATCCGTTATCATTAAAAATGGACTGCCACAGTTTAAAATTGTGCTCTCCACAAAATATACTGATGCAGAAGAAACTGCAGCCTTATTACTTCAATCGACTCTTCAAAAAATGGGGGGAGGTCAGATGGACATTTTAAAGACGGACGACCCCAATGTTCAGCGTGCTGTCTATATAATGCCCTTAAAGTTGTCGGCAAATTTGAATCAACATGTTACGGCTGAGTTTGAAAGCAAAAGGCAGCAATTGATTAAAGATGCTTACTTGATCTCTTCTAGACCAGATAATGTATTGATTTTATCTGGAGGTAATAAAGGCGCTATTTATGCCATTGTGCAAATACTGGAAAAATATTTAGGATGCAGAATGTATGTACCTAATGAAACAGTAATCCCTAAAAAATCTACTATCGTCTTACCTATATTTTGTGAATTAGATATACCAGTTAATGGCATTCGTATTGTTAATGGTGCATTAACGCAACAACATGAAACGTATAGAAATTGGCATAGATTGAATGACCACAATGAAGAATTTGCAAAAGGATATTTTGTTCATACTTTCAATCGATTGGTGCCATGGGAAACTCATTTTGAGCAACACCCTGACTATTTTGCATTGATGGGGGGCAAACGAATCATTGATCAATTATGCCTGACCAATCCTGCGGTTTTTGATTTAACTGTGAAAGCATTAAAGGCAGAAATGGCCAAACAGCCTGAGAGAAAATTGTGGTCAGTCAGTCAAGGGGATAATTTTTCATATTGTCAATGCAATGAATGTGCAAAAATCATTACAGATGAAGGTGCCGCTTCAGGTCCCATTATACATTTTGTCAATAAGGTAGCGGCTGAATTTCCAGATAAAATGATTTCAACCTTAGCGTATCAATATTCCCGTAAAGCGCCGAAAAAAGTTAAACCTGCAAGTAATGTGCAAATTATGCTTTGCACCATTGAATTAAATCGGAGCAGAGCCATTGAAAACGACAGCCTCAGTGTGTCTTTTCTGAAGGACATTACCGATTGGGGTAAAATCAGTCAAAATATTTTCTTATGGGATTATACTGTTAATTTTTCGCACCATATTTCTCCATTCCCCAATTTGCATACACTGCAGAAAAACATTCAATTTTTTACAAAGAATAGTGTGAATGCACATTTTCAACAAACCAATGCCAGCTTGGGGCATGAGTTTTCTGAATTAAAAGCCTATTTGATTGCAAGATTGTTGTGGAACCCTTCAGTAAATGCGGATTCAGTAATGACCGATTTTTTGAATGGATATTACGGTGCAGCGGGTACGTACATTCAAAAATATATTAATCACTTAACCACTGAAATTCAAAAAACTGGTGAATGGTTGGATATTTATGGTCATCCAGTTGCGCATGCCAAAACGTTTTTGTCCTCAGAAAATATGGCACGATATAACCAATATTTTGATGCTGCAGAGAAAGCAGTAAAAAAGTCGCCATTATTTTTACAACGCGTAAAATTGTGCAGATTACCGATTCAGTATGCTATCATGGAAATTGGTAAAAATGAGATGTTTGGGGCTAGAGGATTTTACAACGAAGAAAATGCAAAGTTCATCTTGAAACCAAATATGCAAAAAGTGGTTGACAATTTTTATACGGTTTCAAAAATCAGTGAAGTGAAGAATGTGAATGAAGCAGGTCTTACACCTTTAGAATACTATCAAGCAACCAAACGATTTATTGACGTTCAAGTTGAAGGGAATTATGCATTTAGAAAAAAAGTGACCGCTGTTCCAGCGTCATCACCCAAATACAGTAATGCAGACCTATCTGTTTTAACCAACGGGGTGCAAGGTGCAAGTGATTATAAAGCCCATTGGCTGGGATGGGAAGCAAAGGATGTTGAGCTGATCTTAGATCTTCAATCCGTTCAATCTTATCAGTCTATACAAATATCATCACTGTATGATCCAAAGAGTTGGATCTTGCATCCCAAATCTGTTGCCTGTTTGGTGTCAGAAGATGGCATCAATTATCGATTGATCAATACACTCACCATTGAAGGAGAACAGCGTAAAGAAACGGTAACCCATAATTTCGTTTTCAACCAGCAATTGGGCAATTTCCGTTATGTAAAGTTTGATATTAAAGGAACTAAAAAACTATTCAATTGGCACCCATCAGCAGGAGGTGGGTCATGGGTGTTTATTGATGAGATTGTAGTGCGGTAGTCAATTTCTTTTCGAGTGTTTCAATAAACAGATCTTCTTGGTCTGGGGTAATGATGATTTCTAAAAAAATTTTATGGGTTTATTCAAATAAATATAAAAACGCCAATCGTTTTATTCCTAATTATCTTGTCTGTTGAAGTTGTGAAAATTATTTTACTTATTTGGTTTAGAAAATTTTTCATCATTAAATGCTTTTGAACCGCCTTTGGGAATAGATAAAGAAGTCCAACCTTGTTTGGCCAACATTTTACCCAAAAAAACAATCTGCCCTACATGATAGGGGTAATGTGCCAGTTGCCTATTAATTGCTTCAGTCACTGTGTGAGGTTCACTTCTGATATAAACTACTTTATCAAGGTCTTCAGGTTTTAAAGCGTCAAGTGCATTGAAAAGACAACGCCAACCTTCATTCCACATATTTAACAATGTTTCTCTACTGATTACTTCGTTTTCAAATTCGGCATCTCTCTTACGGAAAGCTTTCTCGCCATCTGACACTAAAAAGTCAGTCCAACGAGATAGCATATTCCCCCAAAGGTGTTTAACGATGGTTGCCATGCTATTGCTTTCATCATTAAATTGCCAAAATAACATGTCGTCTGGTACCTGTTCAAATGTCTTCTCGCCGAGTAATTTGTAGTACGC
>JAIXYL010000066.1 GCA_027490265.1 Sediminibacterium sp. | reverse complement strand
GTACGACCATTTGGAAACTGACTCTTTTCCAATTCAAAATGCCCCCAGGCATTAAACGGCCCTTCATGATAGATAGAGTAAAAGCCCAAGCGACGTGTTAAATCCAACAGCTCATCAAAGTTAGTCTCTGAAAAGTTGGTGATCAAGTATGGCCGGTTGCGTTTTGGAGAAGTACGGATCCACTGGCCATCGATGGTTTGATAGGGTAATTTTTCTTTTTGACTGATGGTGCCGATGGTTTGTAGGGCTTGATAATTTGGTACACCAAAAATGGCAATTGCAGAACCTTCAAGAGTATAATTTGGAATTGCAGGTACGGCATTGGCTTTCATATGCAACACATCAACCTGCCGTGGCAAAGCCGCATTAAGACAAAACGCTTGTAGAGAAGCGCCATGTATTTCTGAAGTGGCGGTGGATCCAGTAATGCCCGCAAAACTTGCAGTAGTACCGTCCTCATCTTTTTGTTTTCCTCCGATGGTTTTAGCATTCAAGGCCTGAATGCCAATGGCAAAATTGGGATTGCGCACCACACCAACCACTTCGCCAATGGTGTCACGAATAGCGGTATTCAAAGGCCCCCAAAGCAGTGTATTAATTTGTCGGGTATCGGAACAACGTAGGAGTTGAAAACTCAAATATTCAGGTTGAACATTCACGCGTAATTCTAGTTTGAGCCCATTGGCAAAGTTGAACCAGATTTGGTCACCTTTTCTTTGCATCCGCTGCGGGCTCAACTCTTGCTTATTGGTCAATTTTAGGCGGATCAAATACCCCGCATGACCATCGGGCACGTAGTTAATACCGCTACGGCGATCTATCAGAGCTGTTAATCGCCCCGTTTCATCTAACTCACAACGAAGTGTTGTTGTTTCAAAACTTGTTTGTGCTTGCGCGTTCAAAACAAGCAAACAGAAAAGCGATAAGCACAATATAGTCTGAAGAAGTTTGAATGGATTAATCAGCATGGGATGTTATTATTAGTATGTTTCTAAGAGCTGGATTTTACATCCCCAATCTGTTACTTGTTTGGCATCAGAAGATGTTACCCACAATTTTATTTTTAATCAACCATTAGGCAGTTTTCGTTTTGTGAAATTTGACATAAAGGGTACCAAAAAATAATTTAACGAACATCCTTCAGTAGGAGGGTGGTCATGGGTATTTGTTGATGAAATTGTTGTTAGGTAGCCGTTTATTTAAAGAATTTTTTATAATCTGGATTATCTGGGGTGATCACAACGTATATTGTATCTATAACCCGCCCAATGTTTTTCTGTTGAGAATTACCATTAAAGGCATTGCCAAAATTCTTTTCCAATACTTCCACTTTTGTTATAAAATGACTTGTTTCCCCTCTATTTTTAAACCAATTTTTCCCAGCGGTTTCATGATAGACTAATTTAACTTTCCAACCATATTGAGCAGCTGAATCGAGCGTTTTAATTATTTTTTCATCGGGTTGATCGTTGTCAATTGAAAAGTCAAATGGCACACTGCTATTCATACCAGTTTGAGTGACGTTTAGATGACCCTCCCAACTTTTCCAAATTAAACCAGTCTCAGAAAACTGTGTTATTACACCAATTCTTTCACCATTCGAATAATTTTCACTACAGCTAGATAGAACTGTCAAGCTTGTGAATATGCATAAAGCATAGTAGGTTATTTTTTTCATTTTGAAGACTGTTTATTAATAATTATAATAGATTAGGTTAAAGCATTCAAATTATACCTTGATTTGATTGTGTTCGTTAGGAAAAATTACTGTTGGCTCAAAAGTTTTTGCTTTTTCAAAATTCATTGTGGCATAAGAAATAATAACCACTAAATCGTCTTTGCTGAACATTAATGCAGCGGGTCCGTTTAAGCAAATGATACCGCTGCCTCGTTTACCTTTTATGACATAGGTGATGATTCTTGAGCCATTTCGATAATTCAGTACATGAACTTGTTCATTTACAATTAAATTGGCAGCATCCATCAAATCTTCATCTATAGTTATCGAGCCAACGTAATCTATGTTCGCTTCTGTAACAACTGCTCTGTGAATCTTTGATTTTAAAATTTGTATATCCATATTTTATTTTTCTATGATTTATTGCTTTTCTAGATCTTTCTGCACATATTCAAGCCATTTTGTTTGGTTGATTTTGTTTAATAGAATATCAGGCCGAAAACCAGTTCTGTCAATTGGATGTTTATCAGTCCAACTTGACTTTACAATTGGTATTGTTACGATAAATTTATCAAATGGAAGTGCAGTTGGATTCGACATTCCTTCATAATCCATCATGCCTACAGTATTGATGCCATAAGTTCTTGTTTTTTTGCTTTGTTTTGAAATGAAAAAAAAATACTCCGCTGAACTACCTGTAAAGTCATCAACAATCAAAGCAATCTTTTTTGGATATTTCATTATTGAATCTAAGGGAAAAGTTACTCCAGGAATGGGATAAAACGATTTTTTTGTTGTTGGGAGTTCTTCATATGCTTTCTTATATGCTGAAAGTGTTTTTTCAGGAAAGTATTTTTTGTACTCATTCGGAATTGGGTTAACAACAAATGGTTCAATATCAGCTAATTTAGATTTAATATTATCGGGCGTAGTTCTGAGATAGGTATCAAATTGTATAATAGGGTTTGTCATGAAATAAGGTAAAAACGCTACCCACCCTGTATTGCCACCAGCATTTACTGTTAAATCAACAATTAAATTCTCGCTTTTTTGAATAATAGAATCATTTTGACTTACTAATTGTAAGATTTTATCGTCATTACTTTTGAATGTAGGTATTTTCAAATAGCTTGTTTTGACTGACAATCTTTTAAAAACTAAACCATTATTATTGTTTTTCCATGTATTCAATTCTTCTAGTTCTTCTGCAGACATTGAAGAGGGATAAATTTTTCCAAAAATTTTTTGATTCCAAATATGTAGTAGGTTTCCTTTTTGTTTTGTAACGATATCTGTACTAAGATATGTATTGAACTCTTGAGCTATCCAACCTGAATTAACCTTTTTAAATATAAAATATATTAAACCAACAGGTAGTCTAGAATCTTTAGATTCAAGTATAATAGCTTGATACTCTTCTATGCTTTTTTTCTGTATCCCAATTTTAATGGAATTGTCTGCATCCCTCCAAATGCCTTCAATTGGGTGGATGTTTTTTTGTAGTAGATATTTTTTGAAGGTATTTTCATCAATTAATTCACGTGCATTTTCAGGAAGTTTATTTCCTTCAAATCCAATCATAAAATGTTTGTCATTAAAGAATTTAACATAGGACTTTAACAATAAATAACAAGTATCTGGATTGGTTGTATTTGAAGATTTTGATTTTAATAGGTTGACTAAATTGGTGTATTGTTTATTCGTAAGTGAATTTACTTTCGATGGAAATCCAGCATAATTTTCTTCAGTTTTTAAGATCAGTGTGTTTAAATTTTCTAAACAATTGCATTGATTTGATTGACCCCAAAGCTCAGTGATTAGAAATATCAATATTGTTAGAATAGGAAAAACTCTTTTCATAACTCCTCTGATTGTTTAAATAATACTAAAATTAATTCCCTAAATAGGGATCCTTAATACGTTTTGCAGAATATTGAATATTTGAAAACAGTACTTCACACTTTGTTCCAGTTGGTGATTGTGCAAGAAATCCAACCTTAATTGGTTTTTGATTATTGAACTGTAAGTGTCGAACTAATAACCAATTTTTGTTATTTAGCGAATAGTAAAGTGTAATAACATTGCCTGCTTTAGCAATTTTATAAAATACTTTGTTTTGAAATATTTCAGCAGAATTACAGTCGTCTGAAATATTTTTTGTGACTACAGATACAACTCTTTTGGCGCCAGTATAATCTTTCTCAAAACAATATTTTATCCAATTAAGGCTATCCTCAATTAGTACAATTGCTCCGCCATCCCATTTATTAGTAAATGCATGTTGAATTGAGGCTGATAAAACAAAATCTTCATCAGGGGTAAATAATAATTTTGGTGCATTGTCAGTGTTATAGGTAACATTTGGGTCACGAAACATATCTGTTTTACCACCTGCAGTAATGCGTAACATGCCTTTTTGAGATGAAAACTTTAATGGATGATTTGACCATTTCATTAAATGAGGAATTGCATTAATTTGAATTGTATCTTTTACTTGTGCGTTAGTGTATGCACAATTTAAAATCAATATTGACAAAATGATTTTAAAAATAAATAAGGATTGTTTTTTCATAAACTATATTTAAAGTCATCTGATTTTGTGAAATACTCTAATCCTAAAATAAGAATCATAGAACTAATAATATATACTTTTTGCATGATTACCGCCAGACTCAAGTAGCCGAAACCATATACAAAAAAGAAACAGTAATAAGTTAATAAGCAAAGTATACAGCTTAACTTAAGTAACTGTTGTTTTGACTTTAAGATAAATATTGTAATGGTAAATAACCCGAGTAATGTAAAAACAATTGATATAGTTCCTAAATCATGAAGCGGTGTTGCAATTAAAAAAATTAAAATGATATTTAAAATGCCAATCATTTTTAAAATGGTATTCCAAGGCTTTGAATCTATTTTTTTTGACATGTTGATAAAAAAGATGCTATACCCTAGAGAATAGAATGCGATGCCAATTGTTGCCCAAATACGGCCTGAGTTTTCATGACCATTGATTGCATTTGAAGCAAATAAATTGCTTAGAAAATTTTTTGTCCAGTCAAATCCTATTGAATTTTTATCAAATAACGACCCACCTGGATAAGTCCAAGCAGCTTTGATAATCAATATCAATGATAATATTAAACAAATCAAAACCGAATATTTCTTAATCATTCACTAATTGGTTGTATGAATAAATTTATGGTTAATTGTATTTTGTGTCAAAGTCTATAATCCATTCAAAACCAAATTTATCCCTAAACATTCCAAAATAGGAGCCCCATGAACTGTCTTGAATTGGCATTTCAATTTGTCCACCCGCAGAAAGTCCATTGAATAAAAATTCGGCTTCTATTTTGCTTTCAGCACTAATACATATTTTACTTCTAGTTTCATTTTCGTTATGCTTTCCTAAACTTTCTGGAGTATCGCTACCCATAAGTACAAAGTGTTTGCCAATCGGCAAAGCAATATGCATTATTTTATTAGCTTCATTTTCTGGTATGGTAAAACCTGGGTTTGCTAAATCTTTGAAACGCATAATCATCGCAAACTCTCCGCCAAAAACAGATTTGTAAAAATTAAATGCTTCTTCTGCATTTCCATTGAAATGTATATAGGGATTAATTTTTGCCATTTATTTCGTTTTAATTGATTACAATAACCTGATACACTTATTAGAAGTTAACTAAAATCAAATAGTAGAATATTGTAAATTTTATTTAAATGCTATTTATTGACTGTTTCCTTGTTTAATTTTTTTGATATAGTTAATTGTTTTATCTGAAAATGTATAAGGTTTTTCAGTGTCAATTTTTGCTACCCGATTATATAGTAAAATAAAATTTATGGGGTCATCAATATTTTTTACTAATTCTTGTTTGTATCCATTCCTTTCAATAATTGTAGCCATAAAGCAACCTGGAATATGTCCTGACATAGGAACAATAGTTTGCAAATCTTTTTTCTTTATTTGCTTAGTATTATCAATGTGTTCTAGGATAGCATCCTCAAGTGCTGGTAAGGCACTTTTTGCACTTTCAATTAGATATTCATAATAGGCTAAATCTTCTGGACATTCTTTTAACGCAGTATATTTTTTGTCCATTAAATCAGCACTTCCTTCATTTAATAATAATGTCAACGCTTCATAAAGATATTTATCTTTCTCATCCTTTGTATACTTGTTTTTTCTTAAAACATGATGAATTTCATGACCTCCTAATACGCCGTATTTTAATTTGTCATAATGGTATGCACAATACAGAGTAAACACCACATCATTTTCCTCTGCAACAGCGTCATTCATTAATGGTATAAAGTAGATTGTGGTTTCTTTTGCTTTTTTCCACATTCTTTTTGGCAGAAAATCATTGCTATGTTTATATATACTATCTAAATACGCACTTTTGTTTTCTTTAATTTTCTTGTAGTATTTCTTTAATTCTAATTCTTGGACTTTATAATTATTAAAAATCCATAGTGTAAAATACTTTTCTCTATTTTTCAATCGTGCTGATAATAAGCTATCGTATTTAGGCATATATGCATACTCCAAATTTTTTCTATAGATTTCGAGTGTTTCTTTGTTAAGTGCATTATTAGCGATATAAAGTTGAATGCCTTTGTAGGATAAAAAATTGTCCCATGTTTTTTGGGATAGCGGAATATTTTCTTTTAAGCTATCCGTGATGGAAAAATATTTTTCAACAGCATCTAAATTAATTTCTTGTGCATAAATTGATATATTCGATAGTAAAAAGAATAGTACATATATTGCTTTTTTCATTTTTTCTAATTTGATGAATAGCTATAGTAATTTTTTGACTTAACATTCCTTTTAAATCAGATGTAAAATAATACCAAAGTACCAAATCTTAATTGGTATTTCAAATGATCTTTTTATAAGTCAATTGCCATTAATTATATCCGTGTTAAATGCTAATCTTTATTGTAAATACGTTGCTATTACACCCCAATAACCTAAGGCGCAACTTTAAATTTAATAATAATCAGATTTTATTTAACTAAACTCATTATTTTATTCGCTGTCTTTTGAGTGTAATTTTTAAAAATGTCAATTAATCGACCATCGGAATTAACAATATAAAAAGTGGGCCATTCTGTATTGTTAAAGTAAGTTGATGCAAACTTATTTTCATCCAATACATTTGTCCAAGTAATTTTGTTTTTTTGGTCTAAATGTTGATTGAGCCATATATCTTTTGTGTCATCAGCCCATATAGTGATTATATCAATTTTATCATTATTTATTTTTGCAATTTGCTCCAACATGCTAATACTTGCAATTGAGTAGGCACACCCGGAAGAAAATATTGAAATTAGTTTAGTCTTTTCACTTTTATTGACGATTGAAACTTGATTTCCATCTTTATTTGGCAAAGTGAAGTTTTCTACAAGTTCACCTATTTTAATCGGATTTCTTTTTTTAGCTGAAATATAACTTGCCAGTTCCTTATAGTATGATGAGTTCTTGTAAGAGCTATCCACTTTTTGACTGAATAATTCTAAATCTGAAATTAAAATATTGTCTTTGTTTTTATTCACAAAGTATAGAATAGGGACATTGATTGGATTGCTTAATATGTATTCATTTTGTAAATGATCTTTTAAGTTTTCTATCTTTTCGGATAGTGATTGATAGGGTAGAACGTTTTTATTTTGAAGTGACTTATCATTCCAATCAAAATTTACATTTAAACTATCCTTTTCAAACCAAATTAAGGGTGATTGTTTCTCAATTTTCCCCTTTTTTGAAATCTTTGCGAAATAAAAAAATGATGGAAATTGCTGAATGTTTGCATCAATGGCAAAAGTTCCATCTGTTGACAATTTTAGGGGCATTAAAGTATTACCGAAGGCCAAATAAATTGGTTCGTCTGATTTTGAGTTTTTAATTTGGCCACTTAAATGTATTAAATTTTGTGCTTCTGACTTTACAATAATTAAACTTAGTATAAAAAGAAATAGCAATTTTTTCATCAACGTGTAATTTAAAAATTTCTAAAATATTTTTAAATGGATCCAATTTACTTTGTCAATTCATGATGACAGAAGACAAATTACTAAAGTAGATGAAAAATAACAATACAAAACAGTATTGGTTAAGTGAAAGTTTATAGCTTATTGTTGTAGGAAAGGATTCAACACTTCAAATTGTAGCTGAGAACATTTATATGTATGCTTTGTTTAAATAAACTGTCAGTGAGTTTTTATGCTTAAAGGAGAAGCTTAAGTTGAATAAATATTTAATTTGTAATAAAAACTAAATTTAAATCCTATTAAATAATTAAAACTGAAAGTTTTTACGTATTCTTTTTAATTATTTGTCTCCAACTAAAACACGTTTAATATCTCCATTTTCTTTATTTATGAGCCATAGTAAGTATGGTGCAAACATCACTATCCCAAGTACCATTGCAATCAAACCAGTAAATATAGACTTGATTGTAAACTTGTTTCTCCACATTATCCAAAATCCTGAAAGTGTTAAGTAACAAAGAAAATCTAGATTAAATTGGCCTGACCAACTTAACAATAATACATTATTGGTAAAGGCCTTAAGTAAATTTGCACCTTCTTTTTGATATGAAAAGACCGTATAAATTAAGAGTCCAATTGTCTGAACGATTAACAGTGTTTTTAACAGGTAGTTTTTGCTCATATTTTTATTTTTTAAAAATTTTGCAAATCTAATTATTAGTCTTGTTTTATTTTAGTCGCTACCGTACAATGTTTGTTTCAAAGTTATGTGCAATTCTATTTAAGTTATCAAAGTAATTGGCTAACCATATTTTGGTGATATTTTCTTGGTTGATTTGCAGATAAAAATTCTCCATTGCTAACTCAAAAAAACCTTCCGCTTGTTTTGATGTCAATTTTAGACTTGTTTCTTTTAGCCATAGTTTAATAAAGTCTTTACCAATTATTTCATTTGATTTAATTAGTACCGACTTGAAATTAGAATTGTTTGAATTTATTCTAAGCTGTCTATTAAATAGTAAATCAGTTTTATGTTCAATTAGTATATTAATCAAATCGGGATTTATTGTCTTCGCATTTCTTTCTTTCTCTGCAATGATTGAGGACATATTCAAGTGATGTAACAGTAGTTTTTCTAGAAAAATGTCTATGTCAGCAAAATGGTGATAGAATGATGATTTACTCTTTCCAACCTCTTTTGCAAGTTGCTCTATAATTATTCCTTTTTCACCTGATAATGCAAAAACTTCATATCCTTTCTTTATCCATATTTCTGTTTTTTCAGTCATACTGAGTCTTATTGATTTACTGAAAAAAAATTACTAAAGTATATTCGTTATCTATTAATCTAATGTTATCAAGACAAGACAGATTCAGTATATGTTTTAAAGTTATTTAAAATTGCTTGCCATCCATTTTTTTGTAATTCAATTGAATTTTCCGTTTCAGGATCAAATGTAATGGTGACTTCTGTTTGTCCGTTGGTTTCTATAAAAACAACATTAGCAAATCGTCCTCCAAATTCGTAAGTAAAATTGTCTCCTTTGTTTATTTCAGTATATATAGCTTCAAAGTCAAAACCAAAACTTCCGTCTTTTGCTTCCATTCTTGCTATATAACTTCCGCCGACTATCATATTATTGCTTGCTGATGGGCAGTGCCAACTTTTGTCAGCAAAGTTCCATTTTGTTATATGTTCTGGTTGTGTATAGTACGCCCAAACTTTGTTTTTATCAGATAAGATAGTTGCTTTTATTACTATTTTTTCTTGAGTCATAATGTGTTTATTTTATTTTGATAATATTGTCAACTTGTTCTCTGCTATCAACTTTAATTGCAATCAAAACTTGCGTAGTTATTGGGTTTGTTGGAATTAAATCAGTACTCAGTTGGATGAATCATTGATGTTATTCTTCTCGGGTTTAAAAATTTGTTTTAATGCTTTCCAACTAAACGGAATTGTCATAATAATCGACATCCAAGTCGCACGGAAAAATTGGTACTTTAATGAACGCTTTTCTTCAAAAATGAATTCCTCTGCTATAAGCAAAGCAACAAACCAATATAGCCAATTCAAAATAAATGATACTGTAAATTTCTTAAATGGCTTTAAGTTATTATACCAGTTGTAATATTTTTTCAACATAGATTTCAAATATAAAAAATC
>JAIXYL010000183.1 GCA_027490265.1 Sediminibacterium sp. | reverse complement strand
GCACTCCAAACCTGATCGTAGGCCACCAATCCACCCCAAATAACTCTGCCTTTAACACCAGGTGAACCGTATTCAATATGGATATGTGTGCCACCAATACTTGTCATGGCCACTCTATTTGGACTGCCTTTCATTGTGTCTTTAGCAATGCTTCCATTATTCACTTTGGTAGCATAATCGCCCTTGGCGGGAGCAGCCATATGATTGGCGTGTTGTGCTTGAAGGGCTTGTCCTATGCCCAATAAAGCGATGAAGACGATTAGTTTTGTCGTTTCATTGACGTGTTTAAATAATTGAATTTTTGTGTCTTTTTCATGATACTTGATGACAATGATTCTGTAATACAACTTAATAGATATTGCCAATAAAATGGCCACAAAAAAGAAAACAAGATAAGTTAGTCCTTCTAATGACAATAAATATTTCATTGACTTTTCGCCGTAAGAATAGAGCAGCCAACCAAAAAAAATGATTAGAAAAAGTTGTGTGATTTGTTTGAACTCAGGGAAATAATACCAACGAGTAATTTTTTGTTTTAATAATTGATAAAGAAGTTTCATAATTAAATTATTGTTCCGAAAACATCGGATTGTGAATAAATATTGTGTCTGTAAGGGTTTGCAAAAAATGTTTTAAGTTTTTGGCTTCTATATCAGACAATGGTACTCTTTCAATTTGACCATTTTTTAAAAAGCGATTATCCAAATTGGTAGTTGTTTGCATATTCAATCGATAATGTTGAATCACATCATCAATGCTGTTAATACTACCATCATGCATATAAGGTGCTGTCAACATAATATTCCTTAATGAAGGAATTTTAAATAAATATTTATCTTCTTGCAAAAGTGTAATCTCATATCTGCCTAAATCATTTTGATTCATTGGCATCCCATTGTTGGCAAATTGATTATTGGTAAAAAGCGGCTCTTGATGACAGCTGGCACAGTATGATTTAAACACTTTATAACCAGCTGCTTCTTCTTCAGTAAATTCGGCTCCTTCTTGTCTAATCACTTGATCGTATTTACTATTAGCACTTACCAAGCCATTCATAAATTGACTTAAAGCTTTCATCAAATAATCGGTTGTAATAGTTGATACACCAAATGCATTTTTAAATAATATTGGATAGTCTTTACTAGCATTTAATTTTTTCAAAACTTGGGGCAATGTTTCACCCATTTCATCTGGGCTGGTAATCGGTACAATAGGTTGTAGATCTAAATCAAAAACACCTCCATCCCACATAAACCGATTGGTCCAAGCTAGGTTTTGAATAGGTGGCGCATTGCGTTTGCCTAAGCGATCTTCAATACCATGACTTAAATCGTGGCCATGATGTGTAAATGCAGCAGGTTGATTATGACAAAATCCACAACTAATGATATTATCAGATGATAAAATAGGATCGTAAAACAATTTTCTGCCCAACTCAAAACCTTCTTTTGTGATAGGATTATTTGCAAATGCATAACTAGGTTTTGGAAAATTAGCTGGCACTTTAAATAAATAGTTGTCCAATAATTTATCCGTGGCCGCTGTAAGTAGGGTCACAATGAACACAAGTATGCCTATCACTTTCAGTTGATTTCGCATGATTTAATTTGAATAAACATTAATTGATGGTAGTCTTGTGTTTAAACATTTGATGGTAGTTATTGGCTATCAAAGCACTGGTTGGCCCACCCATGACCGTGCCAAATTGATCAATCGTAATAGTACTGTTGCCGGTAAACATTTTGGCAACATCTGCAGTACAAACGATGGTTGGTTGGCTACCCCAACGCACTTTTGCCAGACCTTTTTTGGTGAGATCTAATTCAATTATCTTGATATTGTTTAAAGTGGGTTTATCCATACCCCCAAATAAACCGATATGATAACGGAATTTTTTTCCTGCAACAGATGGATTTTCTGTTATTTTATTGCCCTCCATTTTGAAGAAAATATATCCACTATTCCAACTCCAATACATATTTTCAGCCCCTTCATAACTTGAAGGATCTAATACTCCAGTTCTTTTTGACAAAGGTTTAGTGTTTCTAACGCTGTCAATACCTAAAACAAATTTTATTTTAGCATATCGACCTTCTGGTACATTTAATTGAATGGTTTGAGTTTGTGGATTAGCTTGTTTAATTAAAAAATAAGAACTGTCTTGAGGAACAGTATAAACTTTTCCATCAGCACTAATCAATTCAATATTGCTGACAAAGTATTGCAATAAACTGATTGAAAAACTTTCACCAGAGGCATTGGTATACTTACCAGTATTGAGTGTTATCGGCAACTCATTGGCCATGTTCTGAAATTGAATATTAATTGGTGCCAATGATTTAACCGCATCGGTTGACTGCATCATTTTTTTATTGCAGGATACGGTCATGGTAATTAAAGTCACGATTAGTAACTTAACAAATGATGATTTCATGTAATTTTTTTTGACTGATTGTGTTATTGCCAACTAGGCCATAGTAACACAACATAGCATGAATAAAACGAGCAAGATCTGCTCAAGTAATCAATTCTATGCTAAACCAAAGAAGGTGGATGGAAAATCGACTTGCCAATATTAGCAATCAGCCAATTGGTTTCGGCTCCAATTTGTATGACAGGTAGTGTAAACACTGTGAATGTGTAGGTATAGTAATATGACTTGGTGGAAAGCGTCAGTTGTTTAAGCGCTGATTTTTTTTCAAGCTGGTCTTTCTCTTTCTTTTCTTGTTCACCCATTTTTTTCATCATCTGGCACTTACCATTACATTGCAGTTGAGGCTTTGCTTTATTGATACATTTTTGAATGAACGCGGCTTTGTTGGTATAGTAATTGGCCAAAACAAGCATGCTACCGAATGTTTGGGAAACAAACGATACCAATATTAGTATTGCGATGGATTTTTTAAAAATGGCCATATTAATAATCATTGCAAAACTAACCACAATTCTGTTAGAAATTAAAAAGTCCACCTGAATCAGGCGGACTTTTTAAAAAATGGTATAACCAATGGTGATGATTAGTGCTTTTCACCTGGTCTGCATTTTTCTTTTAATTCATGAAACACATCATGTGTTGCAGTGATTAAAGTGGTTAATTCTTTATCAGATTTTTTAGCTTTTACAGCAGCTTCTACTGCAGTGCATTTTGCAACCAATTGTTTTAAAATTGGTTTGGCCACTTTCGCATCAAATCCAGCAGGTACTGCACCAGATTCCCAAGCTTTTGCTTTGGCTACCAAATCAGTCACATTTGCTTTCAATGGCTTTAGGTTGCCCTCTTCTGCAGGATGAAAGGTTTTGCTCATCACGCCGTGAAAATCTTCCATTTGTTTCCAATCTGCTTGTTGAGCAGATGCGCCTAAACTTACAATGGCAGCAAAAGCCAATACCAATAATTTTTTCATGATGTTTATTTTTTTTGAGTCCCCAAAGTTAAATCATTCAACCAATTTCATCAATCCTAATTGTTCATTTAAACCCAACCAATGGGCTTTTTGGCCTTGCTTTAACATTCCTGTAATCTCAGGCATCTGCATTATTTGAGCCGGATACAACGCACACATATTGATGGCTTCCTCTAAAGGAATTTCACAATGCCAATGGAGTTTTTGTAAGCAGCCTAACATGGTTAAAGCTGAGCCACTTAAAATACCTTCAGATTCGTATTTGTCCCCATTCAATTGATGTGGGTAGGCGCCCATGGAAGTTTCGGTGACCGCATCTGTAATGGCAAACAAACGTTGGCCCATTTGTTTCTTCGCTATTTTGATGGCTTCAAAATCAACATGGTAACCATCAGGTACAATACTGCATTTCACAGTAGG
>JAIXYL010000120.1 GCA_027490265.1 Sediminibacterium sp. | reverse complement strand
AATACCAACTCTTTTGTAGCTATTCTGCTTCATTTTTGAGCATCATCAAGAGTGTATATGCACCCTTGGTTACAAATTGGCTCTCTAAATGCTTGAACTTAGCTGGTAATAACACTTCTGTTAATCCATTTTCTGATTCACCCACAGCTACTTCAACCATTTGGTACTGTAACTGATTAATGACTTGAAAAATAAAATGCTTGCCTTCAAAACGAACAATGGCATCACTAGGCAATACAGTTGCTTCCCGATTGGTCACTTTAATATCGGCATTCATATAAGTACCAGGTATCAATACCTTATCGTAGGTTTCAAAATGGCAATGCACTTCTGTAAAGCCTTCAGGATTAATGTCTTTCCCAATCAAAATCACTTCACAATCATATTGTTTTTGGGGATGATTATTCGTGTAGGCTTTTAAACCTTGCCCAATGAATAATTTTTCAATGTCTTTCTCAAAGATTTTTAAGGCCAAATGAATATCCGTAGGATTCACTAATTCAAAAATGATTTCTGTGGGGGCAACGTATTTTCCAATGTTCACATTTACTTTGGTGACATAGCCATCAATGGGAGAATAAATATTGACACTCTTGCTAATATTTTGCTCCGTTAAAGTACTGGGATTAATCCCCACCAATTGTAATTTCTGGGCTAATGCAGATACCAATATCCGTTGCATTTTAAACTCTGATTCAGCCTGCTGTAAAATTTTGTCACTGCTTGCCTGACTGGCATTTAACTCTTTTTGTCTAACAAATTCTTTTTCAAAAAGTGCTTGTTTCACTTTTGCAGTTAAGTAGTCTTGTTGCAATTGTATGTACTGCTGGTCTTCCATTACAGCAACTACCTGTCCTTTATTTACATGCATGCCAGGCAACATTTGGCTTTTCTTTAGATATCCACCCAAAGGCACACTGATGGATACCATATTTTGAGGAGGTACATCTATTTTCCCGTTGACTTTTAAAACAGACCCGATGGCTTTGGTTTGTATTGATCCAACACTTAATGCTGCATTTTTAAATTGTGCTTGGGTTAACACAACCGTGTCAGTTTCAAAAGCAGTTTCAGCTTTATTCTCTTCTGGAGTTGACTTATTGCCACAAGACCATAAAGCAAGTGTTATACTGAATATATAAATTGTCCATTTCATAATGCTATTGTTGAATATAATACGTTAATTGAATAATGGATTCATTAAGTGCTCTAACAGCCTCAACGTAATCGTTTTTTACATTGGTTGCTTGGTTAATCAATTGTACCCATTCTAGGTAATTAATTGACCCTGCAGCCAGTTGCTTATTTGCGGTCTCTGTAATTAAAGCAGCATTGTTTAACCCCACTTTTTCTAAATATTGCACCGT
The DNA here is from genome assembly GCA_027490265.1 of Sediminibacterium sp. Classification (GTDB taxonomy): domain Bacteria; phylum Bacteroidota; class Bacteroidia; order Chitinophagales; family Chitinophagaceae; genus Sediminibacterium. Next base: position 6,632 of record JAIXYL010000120.1, on the reverse strand, counting down.
TTGCAAGTATTTAGAAAACTGTGTCAAACTGGTTTGGTACTCATTGGTTAATTGCTGTTTGGTTTGAAGCATTTTGGCTTCGGCAATGCGTTCGTTTAAGGTTGCACTGTTGATTTTGGCTTTTTGTGCTTTTGCAAACAAAGGAATGCCCACACCAACCTGTACAGAACTGAATCGTTTGCCACTGTAAAACTGTTCATCAGCACCAACGCCTCTTATACTGCCATTTAAATATCCCAAAGACAGATCTGGCAATAATTTAGACTTTTCAAAAGCAGTACTGGCATTGGCCAAAGCCTGTTGTTGCAACATACTTTGCAAAATGGGATGGTTGCGCAATTGTGCCGTGTCCAACAAAGCAGTAGGCTGAAGCGGTGTACTTTGCTGCTTTACATCCCATGGTTGTTGTGTATTGAGTAATAGTTGAAACTGCAATTGCAAAATGGCAGCATCTTTGTCGAGTTGATCTAGTTGCATGCGAATTTGACCGAGCAATGTTTCTGCACTGGTTTTTTCCAAAATATTGGATTCTCCAGTTTTCAGTCGCAACATGGCTTTCTGATAAAAGGCATTGTACAAACTATCAGAATACTTAAGCAATGCTTGCTTTTGTTTTACATACACCATTAAATAATAGATATGCCTTACCTGTTTTTTAAGTAGCGCTTCCTGAACAGCAATATTCAATACACTAGATTTATATTCTTCCTCTAATACCATTTTTTCATTTTTGTATACAGTAGGAAATGCAATGGATTGACTGATGCCAAATCTGGTGTCCGTATAAATACTATTGATTTGACCAACTTCACCAATGAAAGCAGTTTTGGGTAAGTTGCCCGCGGTATTGGTTAGCAATTGTTGGTATTGCGCTTTTAATTGCTCATTCTTTATAGTTAGGTTATTCTTGAGTGCCGAATCAATAGCTGCCTCAAGGCTGATCAAATGCCCAGTTTGTGCCATTGCTCCTGAACCAAGCAAACAACAGACCATCAAAGCAGTGAATGGTTTATTTAAAGGCAGGCTTGCATTAAATCCCTTTTCGAACATCATGTATAACACCGGTAAAACAAATAAGGTTAAAAAAGTGGCAATCAGCAATCCGCCAATCACTACAGTAGCCAATGGTCTTTGCACTTCAGCACCTGCGCCATTGCTTAATGCCATTGGTAAGAAACCCAATGAAGCTACAAAAGCAGTCATTAAAACTGGTCGAAGTCTTAAGCTGGTTCCCGTTACTACAATGGTTCTTAAATTATCCATGCCTTCTTTTTTCAACCGATTAAATTCAGCAATTAACACAATGCCATTTAAAACAGCCACCCCAAACAAAGCAATAAAACCTACGCCTGCGCTGATGCTGAAAGGCATATCGCGCAGTGCTAGAAAGAATATTCCGCCTATTGCAGATAATGGAATGGCAGAATAAATTAACAAGCCGTGCTTAAATGAATTAAATGCAAAATACAAAAGCAAAAATATCAGCAATAGGGATACAGGCACTGCAATCAACAATCTGGCTTTTGCAGCATTTAAATTTTCAAACGCACCTCCATAGGTAATAAAATAACCCACAGGAAATTTAACTTGTTGGTCAATTTTTGTTTGCAATTCTTTTACAATGGATTCAACATCCCTTCCCCTTACATTAAAGCCCATGACTATTCTGCGTTTGGCATCTTCACGTTGAATTTGATTGGGCCCATCTTTAATGTCAACGGTAGCCAATTGAGATAAAGGTACTTGAATGCCATCCGGTGTTGGAATCAATAGTTGTTGTATATCATTAAGGTCTTGCTTCATATCCCCTTTAATCCGCACAACCAAATCAAAGCGCTTTTCACCTTCAAACAATAAACCACTGCTCTGTCCTGCAAAAGCCGCATTCACCACTTTATTAATATCCGTTACACTTAAATTGTATTGCGCAATCATACTTCGATTGTACGTAATCAAAATCTGCGGCATCCCAGTAACGGCTTCCACATAAATACTTTTGGCACCATCCACAGTTGCTGCAATTTTCCCAATCTTGTCAGCATAAGCTGCCAAGGTATCTAAATCTTCTCCAAAAATTTTACATACCACGTCTTGTCTTGCACCAGTCATTAATTCATTAAAACGCATTTGAACAGGATACTGAAACCCAGTTGTGATGCCAGGAACAGCCGACATCGTTTCTCCCATTTTCTCAGCCAATTCATCAAAATTTTTGGCTGAAGTCCATTCAGACTTTGGTTTTAAAATCACCATCAAATCGCTGGCTTCCATTGGCATAGGATCAGTTGGTACTTCCCCACTGCCAATTTTCGTCACAATTTTTTCAATTTCAGGATATGTTTTTAACAACAATGCTGCTGCTTTTTGGGTACTCTCCACTGTAGTGCTCAAATTACTTCCAGTTAATACCCTTGTATCAATGGCAAAGTCTCCCTCTTCCAATGCTGGAATGAATTCACCACCCAATCTGCTCATAATGATAATGGCAAAAATGAATAAGCCAATCACAGATCCCAAAATCAACTTGGGGTAATGCAGGATAAATTCTAATGAACGGCGATAAGTCCGCTCTAATTGAGCCATTACCCGATCGGACCATGTTGGTTGATGCGTTATTTTTTTACTTAAAAACATAGCACTCATCATAGGAATATAGGTGAGTGACAAAAGGAAAGCGCCCAACAAAGCAAAAGCCACCGTTTGAGCCATTGGTTTAAACATTTTTCCTTCAATCCCTTGTAGCGTAAAGATGGGCAAGTAAACCACTAATATGATGATTTGCCCAAACACTGCACTGTTCATCATTTTGCTAGCGGAATGATTGACTTCTTTGTCCATTTGCACTTGAGATAGTCGGTTCACTGCATTAAATTTCTTGCTATGACTTAATTGATGCATGACAGCTTCTACAATAATCACCGCGCCGTCTACAATTAAGCCAAAATCTAGTGCCCCTAAACTCATTAGATTGCCACTTACACCAAACCAATTCATCATGATTACCGCGAACAACATGGCCAAAGGAATAACAGAAGCCACAATCAATCCTGCTCTGATATTGCCTAAAAAAATGACCAACACAAACACAACAATCAATGCACCTTCTAATAAATTGGTTTGAACAGTGCCAATGGCATTGTTAACCATTTTTGTTCTGTCTAAAAAAGGTTCAATCACTACGCCCTTTGGCAAAGACTTTTGAATTTGTACAATACGCTCTTTTACTTGTTGAATAACATCATTGCTGTTAGCCCCTTTCAACATCATGACAATGGCGCCAGCCACTTCACCTTGATCGTTATACGTCATGGCGCCATAACGGGTAGCATGTCCTATTTTTACTTCCGCTACATCCCTGATAAACAAGGGCGTTCCGCCAGACGTCCGTTTAATCGCAATATTTTGAATGTCTTCTATACTGCCCAACAAACCCTCTGTTCTAATAAATAGCACTGTTGGTCCTTTTTCTATATAAGCACCACCAGTATTTTCATTATTACTTTCTAGCGCATTAAATACATCAGTGATGGTAATGCCATAGCTCAGCAATTTTGAAGGATTTATTTCAACAGAAAATTGTTTGAGTTTGCCACCAAAACTACTCACTTCAGCAACCCCTTTAACACCCAACAATTGTCTTCGAACAATCCAATCCTGAATGGTTCTCAGCTCAGTAATATCATATTGTTTTTCATAGCCTTTGGCTGGTCGTACAACATATTGATATATTTCCCCTAAACCTGTTGATATTGGCCCTAACTGCGGTGTGCCGATTCCTGCAGGGATCTGTGATTGTACTTGCAACAATCTTTCAGCCACCTGTTGCCTTGCCCAATAAATATCTGTGTCATCATTAAACACAATCGTTACTAGAGACAATCCAAATCTTGAGAAGCTTCGGATTTCAACCAAACCTGCAATATTATTATTGGCTTGTTCAATTGGAAAAGTAATGAGTCTTTCAATATCGGTAGCGCCAAAAGAAGGCGCAACAGTAATCACTTGTACTTGATTATTGGTAATATCAGGCACTGCATCAATGGGTAACTTGGTTAACTCAAAGCTACCATACCCTATGAGGGCAATCAGAAATAGCCCCACAATGAGTTTATTCCTTACGGAAAACTCAATAATTTTTGTAAGCATTATTCTATCAATTAATTATAAGTAGATCAAATCTGCCGCATAGACAGAAAACGTTCATTGTATTAAACCGTACTACATGTATTTGGGAGGTTGCCAAATATTCACTTGATAAGCCGAATAAACCAAATCGGGTTGATCAATGGCCCAAACAATTGCATTAGGCTCAATCAAATACGGAATATGGATCTGTGCGATTACGGGCACAAAAGGCGTTATAGAGGAAGAAAAAAATTCACCTGCTGTTTTAAAAGGCAATTGCATATCCCTTGCGTAGTCTTTGTCTTTAACATCGCCTTGCAAATAATGCATTTTCAAAAACGCAGCTACAGAAATACCTTGATTCTCTGCTTGATGTTCCAGAAAATGTTGAAACACAATAGGAATTTTCAATAATTCATGCGCTTCTGTTGTAGAACAGAGGTAAATACTGAAAAATAATATGGCTATTGACTTTTTCAACAGCCTAAAGGTACTAAAAAATTATTTCAAAGACGGTATCAATAGGATCGGGCTTGGTGCTATCCAAATAAACAAATACACCGTCCTCAACTTGTTTGAAGCGAACCGCTTGTTTGGTGCCAAATTGAATCAGTTGCTTCACCGTCTTACCCGTCATCGGTAAAAATAAAAAGTTGGTTTGCACTGGCTTTAATTGATGAATATACAAACGGTCATTTTTGGCAGTTACTACCCCCCATTCTTGGGCGGGTATCCGATTGCCTCTGGTTCCCTGAATTGTTTCCCCGTATTGTTGCATCCATTTACCCAAAATTCTGAGCGTATCTATATTGTCAGGATGAATTTTGCCATTCGGCATTGGCCCAACATTTAAGAGAAAATTGGTATTTAATGAGGCTGCTTTTACCAAATAATGCACCAAATCTTTTACAGATTTATTGGCATGGTCCGTGATATTATACCCCCATGAATTGTTCATGGTTTCGCAGGTTTCTAGTGGCAATTGATCGGAAGGTTTTTGAAAACTAAGTCCAGTATGATTTTGGCCGGGTAAGTCTTTCTCAAACATTTGAAAATCTTCCCCTGGTATTGGATCTAGATGATGATTGTTGCCAATCAAACAATTGGGCTGCAACCGATGAATCAATGTATATATTTCATTGTATTTCCAATCAATTCTAGAGCTCCTGTCTTTGGATCCCTCGGGATTGGTTTGATCCCAATGGCCATCAAACCAAATAGACATGATGTCTCCATAATTGGTCAACAATTCGGTTAATTGCGCTTTCATGAAGTTTAAGTATGCGGGGTAATTGCCGCCAGATTGCCTACCAGTACCTTGACCTGTTCTACCTGTTGTATAAGGATAATCTTCTCTGTACCAATCTAAAGTAGAATAATACAATCCCAATGGCATATTTTGCTTTTTGCATTCTGCCGCCAATTGTTGTAAAACATCTTTGCCATAAGGCGTGTTGGTGATTTTCCAATCACTTTGTTTGGTATCCCAATTTGAAAATCCGTCGTGATGCCTGGTGATAAACACCATGTATTGCATACCAGCAGATTTAGCTGCAGCAACCCATTCAGCCGCATTAAATTGGTTAGGGTAAAAAGTTTCTTTTAGGCGTGTGTAATCTGACACTTTTATATTTCTATTTTGCATCACCCACTCTCCTGCCCCTAACATACTCGACAGGCCCCAATGAATAAACATACCAAAGCGTTGGTCTTGAAATCTTTCCCTAGCTTTTAAATTTTGTGGCGTTGGTTGATACGCTTGTGCAAAGCTGTTTAAAACAACCATTAAGACAATAAAACTTAAGCTGATTTTTTTCATAGGGAAAATTGTTTGAACGCTTTTTCGTGGCGCATTAAAGAATCGAGTAACTCCATTTGATTGATGGCTCTTACTAAATTATGGGTAATGTATTGAGTTTGATAATATTGATCATTATTTAAAAAATCAGTTAAGAAACGCAATGCTTGCATATAAATCATGAACTGCCCTGCATAAAAGAAATACGTTTTTTCAGTATCAGTTAGTACATCCTGCATCGCTTCTTGGTAGCCTTCAACAATGGCATAATAATAATCTGGTCGAACATCTATTTGACTTATATCCGATTCATTTTCGGAGACCGGACATAAGTAGGTACGCATCATATCCCCAACATCACTGATAAAATAACCTGGCATAACCGTATCCAAGTCAATTACACAGATGGCTTTATCGTTTTGGTTAAAAAGCACATTGCTGATTTTGGTATCGTGATGTGTTACCCGCAATTTAAATTGAGGATTTTGTTGAATGGCTTCAAACTGCTCTACCAGATACTTGAATTTTAATAATTCATTGATTTGAAATCTTGCCAATTTAATGCGATCAGGATTGCCGCTTCTTAATACAGTATTGAACTGTTCAAATCTGAGCGTTAAGTTATGAAAATGCGGAATGGTTGTTGCCAATTGATTCGCATCAAATCCATTCAGATGAGCAGTAAATTGACCAAACTGGAATGCTGCTT
>JAIXYL010000070.1 GCA_027490265.1 Sediminibacterium sp. | reverse complement strand
CACCATTTTGCTTTTTTTTATATTGATTAATTTGTTTTTTGCAAGTTTGTATATACTGATTGGCATTGACCATTTGGGCGGTATGGTGGTCACGAGTGAAAGTGATAAATGGGGCGAAGCTTTTTTCTTCAGCGCACAAACATTTACCACCGTTGGTTATGGCAGAATTAACCCAATTGGCTTCGCTGCAAGTTTAACGGCCTCTTTAGAAGCGTTAATTGGCTTAATGAGTTTCGCCCTAGCAACAGGCTTGTTGTATGGCCGATTTGCTCGGCCAAGAGCATTCATCAAATACAGTAAAAATGCTTTGTTTGCACCATACAAAGATGGCGTAGCGCTCATGTATAGAATGGTGCCTTACACCAAAAATTATTTGGTCAATGTTGAAGTGAAAATCACCATGGCACTCCGTGTAGAAGAAGATGGGCAATTAAAAAACAAATTTTTTGACCTGCCTTTAGAAATTGCCAAAGCCAATACCTTAACAGCCAACTGGACATTGGTTCATGTAGTGAATGAAAACAGTCCATTATACAATTTTACCAAAGCAGATATTGATGCAGCCCAAGCTGAAATGTTGGTCTTTGTACAAGGCTTTGATGAGAGTTTTTCTAATACGGTTATTTCACGTAGTTCATATAGTTTTGATGAGTTTGTATATGGGGCTAAATTTGTACCCATGTTTCATCCCAATGACAACAATACCAGCACGGTATTGCATTTAGAAAAATTAGACGATTACACGATGGCAGCATTGCCGATAAAAATGTAAGGCATGACCACGGAAATAGGAACAGATTTGCAAAAAGCAGCATTATTGCTGAACAATCATGAGTTGGTAGCCATCCCAACAGAAACCGTGTATGGATTGGCGGGCAATGCATTATCAGAAAAAGCTGTTGCCAAAATATACGCTGCCAAAAACAGACCCAGTTTTAATCCATTAATTCTACATATTGCTCATCTAGATCAAATTGAAGAATATGCTGTTGCAGACAAGATCAGTCTACAATTAGCGCATGCATTGATGCCAGGTCCACTCACACTCTTATTGCCTAAAAAAGCAAGGGTTCCAGACATTACCACTGCGGGCAGTTCAAAAGTAGCCATTAGAATCCCGCAGCAATCGCTGACACTGGCTTTATTATCGGCAATTGATTTTCCATTGGCTGCACCCAGTGCCAATCCTTCTGGTTATATCAGCCCTACGAGTGCACAACATGTAATGGACGGCTTACAAGGCATGATTCCATACATACTTGATGGGGGGCATACAACAGTGGGATTAGAATCAACAATTTGCGAAGTGGCGGATGATCATCTCATCTTACACAGAGCAGGCGCCATTACAGCAGCGCAATTGACTGATGTATCTGGGCTGACTGTTGTGCATACAAATGCACACGCTTTGCCATCAACACCGGGTCAATTAAAAAGTCATTATGCGCCCAATACCCCTTTGTTTATGGGCCAGATACAATCCTTATTGAATGAACACGAGGGCAAAAAAATTGCCGTGATCAGTTTAGCAACCAAATATGAAGGTGTTGACAATTTTATTTTAGCGCCTGATCAACAGTTGTCTACTGCTGCAAGCCAATTATTTGCAACCATGCGTGCAATTGACAAAGGTCAATACGATGTCATCTTATCTGAAATATTTCCCAATGAAGGTGTTGGGATTGCTATTAACGACCGCATTAGTCGTGCGCAGTTTATGTTTAAATAAACGGTAAGATGATCAAGGATTCCAGTAAAACTGTCTACTAGAATCCTTGATGATTGATTATTTCAATGCATTGATAATGGCTGCAAATTCATCCGCAATTAACGATGCCCCACCAACTAATCCACCATCTACATCTGGCTGAGAGAACAGCTCAACTGCATTATTGGCTTTTACACTTCCCCCATACAAAATAGACACTTGGTTGGCTGTATCCTGACCATATTGATGCGCTAGTTGACTGCGAATAAACGCATGCATTTCTTGTGCTTGTTCACTGCTGGCTGTTTTGCCTGTTCCGATTGCCCAAATGGGTTCATAAGCAATGACTAATTTTACAATATCTGCTGCATTCAAATGAAAAAGTGACTCGGCTAATTGTGCTGCAACAAAAGCATTCTGTGTGCCAGCTTCTCTAATTTGCAATGGCTCACCGCAACAAAAAATGGGTGTAATTTGATGTTGCAAACAGATGTCTAATTTCTCAGCTAAAAACTGATTGCTTTCATTAAAGTATTCTCTTCTTTCGGAATGTCCTAACACTACATATTGAACACCCAATGAATTGAGCATCTCAACAGATATTTCTCCAGTATATGCTCCACTCTTTTTACTGTAACAGTTTTGAGCTGCAACCCCCACATGCTGTTTATTGCTCAACTTGTTTTGTGCCATCATTAAATAAGGAGCTGGCACAGCAAAAATAGCCATTTGATGGGCTTTTAACTCATGTGGCTTTGCCAATAAATCGTTGATCAATTGTTCACCTTGTTGTAAACTCAAATTCATTTTCCAGTTGGCTGCTGCTATTTGTTTTCTCATAATTGCGCTTTGTTTGTAAATATATATTCTAGAACGCTGATTTCATCATTTGACAACGACATCCCTTTTAATCCTTTCCAATTATTGATGTCATGGATAGCGGATTCTAACTGGTATTGTTTCCCTTTTACCCCAAAACTAAAGTCAGGTACATAGTTAGGCAATAGCCCTTCCCCAAAAACATTGCAACTCACGCCAATCATAGACCCCGTATTTAAACTAGAATTAATGGCTACTCTAGAATAATCCCCCATGATTACTCCGCATTTTTGGCCAACATCAATCAGCTTTTGTAATCCCATGCTGAAAATTTGAATGGTTCCTGCTGAGTTTTTCAAGTTACTATTGGTACTACCTGCACCTAAATTGCACCACTCCGCAATAACAGCATCCCCTAAATAGCCATCGTGTGCTTTATTGGAATAGCCCATCATTACGGCATTCTTAATTTCACCGCCACCCATACAGTAGGGGCCTAAAGAAGTGCCCCCGTATATGCGGCTATTCATCTTAACAACAGAATTATACCCTATAGCAAATGGCCCACGAATGGTTGAGCCCTCCATGATTTCTGCTTTTTCGCCAATATAAATTGGGCCTGTAGTCGCATTGAGGGTGCAATAGTTTAATCGCGCGCCTGCTTCAATAAAAAGTTGATCAGCACCAATACATTGCACTGTTTCCGGAATTGGTGCAGATGGTCGATTGGCCGTCACCAATGCAAAATCTGCTCTAATCATTGCATCATTCCACAACATGATTTCCCAAGGAAATTGTAATCGTTTGGTTGCATCAATGGATTGTATTTTAGAAAAATAAGTGGCATAATCGGTTGGATCAAACTGATCAAAAGGAATACGCCCTTTTCCCGCAACTAACCCTTTGGCGTCAACCAAACAAGCGCCTTCTTCCAATGATACAATGCTTGCAACCAAGGAGTCATCTGGTATAACGGAGGCGTCGATCCAACAACTGATTGATAAAGTCGTTGGTGTATCGTAAAGTTTTTGCAAATAATCAGCTGTTTTAACAAAGCTGGTTTGATTCAGCATTCGTTCCCATCTTTCTTGAATGGACAATAAACCGAAATGACATTTCGCCACTGCTTTTGTTGCAGACAGCGGAGACAACAAATGCCGATATGGTGGATCAAATAGTATCAAGTGCATACACAAATGTAGCCGAAAACCTAATACGCTTTTTGTTGTAACTTGCGGCCTCAAACACTTAAAAAGAATTCTATGCGAATTGGTACATTTTCATACCCCATGCCCAGTAACGAACCAGTGTTGCAATTTGCGCCTGGAAGTGCTGAAAAAGCAGCTTTAAAAAAAGCTTTAGCTGAAGCCAAGAAAAAGCAATTAGATATCCCCATGTATATTGGCGGTAAAGCGGTTAGAACCGATAATAGAGTAGCCATTCATCCTCCGCATGAACTAGCGCATACACTCGGACATTTCAGTGCTGGTGACGAAAAACATGCACACCAGGCCATTGCAGCTGCATTACAAGCCAAGGAGAAATGGGCCAATTTAAGTTGGGAAAACAGAGCCCATATTTTTTTAAAAGCCGCAGATTTATTGGCTACCAAATATCGTTTTCAGATGTTGGCTGCCACTATGTTGGGCCAAAGTAAAAATGCCTTTCAAGCAGAGATAGACAGCACTTGTGAGTTGATTGATTTTTTAAGATTCAATGTTCATTTCTTAAGTGAAATTTATAAGCAACAACCTATTTCAGCACCAGGCATGCACAACCGTTTAGAATGGCGTCCATTAGAAGGATTTGTTTTGGCTGTAACCCCTTTTAATTTCACGGCCATTGGTGGGAACCTTCCTACTTCAGCGGCAATGTGTGGCAATGTGGTGGTTTGGAAACCAGCGAATACGCAAATTTATTCGGCTCAATTGTTCATGCGTATTTTAAAAGAAGCAGGTTTACCGGATGGTGTCATCAACTTAATTTATGTAGATGGTCCTACCATTGGTAAAGTTTGTTTTTCGCATAGAGATTTTGCTGGTGTGCACTTTACTGGATCAACTGGCGTATTCAACCATATGTGGAAAGTGATTGGAGAAAACATGGGGCTTTACAAATCATATCCAAGAATTGTAGGTGAAACCGGTGGTAAAGATTTTGTTGTAGCGCATAAATCTGCAGATGTTGATGCAGTAGTCACTGCTTTGGCAAGAGGTGCTTTTGAATTCCAAGGTCAAAAATGTTCAGCTGCTTCTAGAGCGTATATTCCAAGCAATATAGCAGATGAAGTCATCAAAAAATTGGTGGCTGCTATCCATACCATGAAAATGGGTACTGTAGAAGATTTCAGCAATTTCATTAATGCAGTCATCGACGAAAAATCTTATACAAGCATCACGCGTTATATCACCAACGCTAAGAAAAACAAAAAAGTAAAAATTGTTGCTGGGGGTAATTTTAGCAAAGCAAAAGGGTACTTTATTGAACCAACTGTTATTGTGACGAAGGACCCAAAATCAACTACCATGTGTGAAGAAATCTTTGGACCAGTCTTAACGATTTATGTATATCCTGCAGAACAATTTGAGAAAACACTAAAACTGGTTGACAGTACTTCTCCTTACGCATTAACTGGCGCCATTTTATCGCAAGATAGAGCGGCAGTTGAATTGGCAACCAATGAACTAAGAAATGCTGCTGGTAATTTTTACATCAATGACAAACCTACTGGAGCAGTGGTAGGACAGCAACCATTTGGTGGCGCTAGAGCATCTGGCACCAATGATAAAGCGGGCAGCGCCCTCAACCTATACAGATGGTTAAGCGCCAGAACCATTAAGGAGACTTATAATCCACCAGTGCATTATGGCTATCCATTTATGTTAGAAGCTTAATGGTTTCGATATAAGACAATAAAAAAGGCTGCAAATTTTGCAGCCTTTTTTATTCAAAGTGTTTGGTACCATTATTTAGGTAAAACCACTGTGTCAATCACGTGTACTACACCATTACCTGCTTTTAAATCAGCAGCCACTACGGTAGCAACACCACCATTCTCATCAGTTAAAGTTACTTTACCATCTTTCAAAGTAACAGTCAAAGAATTACCTGCAACAGTTTTTACTACTGCCTTTCCTTTACCATCTTTTACAGCTTTGATTACAGCAGCTGCATCTAAATTACCAGCTACAACGTGATAAGTTAATACTTTCACCAATGTTGCTTTGTTTTCTGGCTTTAATAAGTTTGCTACAGTTCCTGCAGGTAATTTGTCGAACGCTGCATTAATTGGAGCAAATACTGTAAAAGGTCCAGCACTTTGTAAAGTGGCTACTAGATCAGCCGCTTTAACTGCAGCAACTAGTGTTGAATGGTCTTTTGAACCAACTGCAATATCAACTACTGTTTTTTGAGCAGATACGGTGCCGAATAATCCCATTACAGCTACCATCATCAAAGATAAAATGCGCATTTTCATAAATAATTTGTTTAATTTTTTATATCTAACTATTAAACAAGAAAAAGGTTGTGCCCGATTTGAATATTTAGGGATGAGTGGTAGGCTTGTTGAGTGATTGGTTGAGAATTCAAACATTTGCTTGTACAAATTTTATCGCCCCGAGAAAGGAGAATAAATTGTTATTGAAAACAACTTTTTTTAATGAAAGCTTGTTATTTAAAAAAAACTGATATGGCATATCCAAACCTGATCCTTGTAGATGTATTAAGACAAACTGCCAAAAAATTGAGTGAAGGTGCCCACTATGCTTGGGGCAATCATGGCGCTTGTAATTGTGGTAACTTATTACAGGTTGTGGCCAATGTGAGTAAGGAAGAAATCTTAACCTATGCACATACTGGCTTTGGTGAATGGACCGAATTAGCAGAAGAGTATTGTCCGGTTAGCCAAACGCCTGTCAATTTAATGATTAAGAAATTAACGGATATTGGCCTCACGCCTTCTGATATTCATCATTTAGAATATTTAGACGATAAAACGGTCTTAAATCGTTTGCCTGGCGGATTTAAATGGCTTAAACGCAATGTAAGAGAAGATGTGGTCCTTTATTTTTCAACTTTTGCCGATTTATTAGAGGAGCAATACATCAATCAGATCCGCATTCCTTATCCTCCAGAAGAAGTAGCAAAGGCCGAATTGGTTGGGTAGGGAACTATCAAGGATAACCCCTATATTTGCCATCAAATTTTTGAAAAGTGTCTACAAAGTTTTCTAAAGAAACCTACCTCTATTGGTATGAACTAATGCAACTGATTCGTCAGTTTGAATTAAAGGCCGAAGAAATGTATAAAATGGCTGGAAAAATCCGCGGATTCTTCCACGCATATGTAGGCCAAGAAGCCATTGCAGCGGGCTGTATGACGGCTACACAGGCAGACGATCCATTTATTACGGCTTACCGTGACCATGGATTGGCTTTGGCCAAAGGAGTATCTGCCAATGCTTGTATGGCTGAATTGTATGGTAAAGCAACCGGATGTGCCAAGGGCAAGGGTGGAAGTATGCACTTTTTTAGTGTTGAACACAAATTCTTTGGTGGCCACGGGATTGTAGGTGCGCAAATTGGCACAGGTGCTGGTTTGGCATTCGCAGAACAATACAGAGGCACGCAAAATGTAGTCTTGTGTTATTTTGGTGATGGTGCTGCACGTCAAGGGATGTTGCATGAAACCTTTAACTTGGCGATGTTGTGGAAATTACCTGTCATTTTTATTTGTGAAAACAATAACTATGCAATGGGTACTTCTATTGAAAGAACCAGCAACGTTATTGATATTTATAAATTAGCAGATGCCTATGAAATGCCAGCAGATAAAATTGATGGCATGACGCCCGAAGCGGTGCATGATGCTGTTGCCAGGGCAGTAAAAAGAGCTAGAGAAGGCGACGGTCCTACCCTTTTAGAAATGAAAACGTATCGTTACAAAGGCCATTCTGTTTCTGATCCTCAGAAATACCGCTCTAAAGAAGAAGTTGAAGAATACAAGGACCAAGATCCAATTGTAAAAGTGGCCAATACTATATTAGACAATGGCTTTGCAACCGAAGCTGATTTAGCAGCCATTGATGCACGAGTAAATGCGTTAGTGGAAGAATCTGTGAAATTTGCAGAAGAGAGTCCTTGGCCAGATGATAATGAAGTATTGAAAGACGTATACATCGACCAGAATTATCCTTTTATTGTAGACTAATTTATCAAACAGTATAATCAATCATAATGAGCGAAAATCAAGCGCCTGAAGTTGTATCTCAAGAGGCAGCAAATAAAGCAGTAACCACATTGTCAAAGATTCAGAAACCACTATTAGGGGCTATTGTGGCCGTATTGGTTTTGGGTGGTGGATGGTTTGCTTACCAGCAATATGTAGTTAAACCAAAAGAAGAAAAAGCAGCAGAAGCCCTATTTAAGGCTGAACAATATTTTGCAATGGACTCTTCAAAATTGGTATTAAATGGTGACGGACAATACAAAGGTGTATTGAATGTGATCAGCAATTTTGGTGGCACCAAAGCGGCTAATTTAGCCCATTATTATGCAGGTATTAGCTATTTGAAATTGGGTGAATTTGATAATGCAGTGAAACACTTAAAAGATTTTTCAACAGATGCCAAACAAGTGCAATTGTTGGCCACTGGTTGCTTAGGTGATGCTTATGCTGAATTAAATAAAAAAGAAGAAGCCATTGATGCTTACAAAAAAGCAGCAGCTACTTTTGAAGAAGACGAAACCAATGCATCAGAATATTTATTCCGTGCTGCTTTATTGCTAGAAACAACTGGCAAAACACAAGAAGCACTTGAATTGTACAAATCGTTGAAAACAAAGTTCCCTAAAACTGACAAAGGTTTTCAAGCAGACAAATACATTTATCGTTTAAGCATCGAAAAAAACGATCTAGCTGACTAATGGCAACAAAAGGAAATAACGCATTACATAAAGGCATCCCCGTTCCAGAGGATGCCTTTGTTGTTATCATCAAGACTGAATGGAACAGCACCATCATTAATGCCCTTGAAAAAGGTGCAAAGCAAGTATTCAAACAAACAGGCACCAGCAGTAAAACCCTGATTGTGCCTGGTGCATTTGAACTGCCTTTTGCTGTAAAGCAACACTATACTTATAGCAAACGCATACCCGACGCTTACGTTGTATTAGGTGCAGTAATACAAGGTGATACCCCTCATTTTGATTATGTATGCAAAGGTGTAACGGATGGCATTATGCAATTGAATTTACAAATTGATGTACCAGTCATTTTTGGCGTACTGACTGTTTTAAATGAAGCACAAGCAAAAGAACGCATTGGTGGCATACATGGTCACAAAGGCGAAGAAGCGGCCATTACAGCGCTTAAAATGATTCAATTGAACCGATCACTAAAATAAAGCAACACCCCATGACCGTTCAGATTTTTGTTCCCTGCTTTATAGACCAACTCTACCCTACTGTTGCGTTTAATATGGTGAAGTTGCTAAAGAAAGCAGGCTGTACTGTAAAGTACAATGAGTCACAAACCTGTTGTGGTCAACCGGCATTTAATGCTGGTTTTCATGGCGAAGCGAAAGAAGTCTGTACCAAGTTTTTACAAGACTTTGAAGGAAGTGATTATATTGTTGCACCCAGTGCCAGTTGTGTTGGGTTTATCAAAAATTATTACCATCAACTTTTTGAAAATTCAGCCCATAAACATCAAGCTACTGAAACAGCCAAACGTGTATATGAACTATCTGATTTTTTAGTCAATGTATTAAAGCAATTAGATTTTGGTGCAAGTTTACATGCAACCGCTACATATCACGATAGTTGTGCCGCTTTAAGAGAATGTAAAATAAAAACTGAACCAAGACAACTCTTACAAAATGTGAGTGGCTTGTCTATTGTTGAAATGACTGATGTAGAAACCTGTTGTGGCTTCGGTGGCACGTTTGCCGTGAAATTTGAACCCATCAGTATTGCTATGGGGAATCAAAAAATCAACAATGCTGCTGACACCAATGCCACTATTTTAATTAGTACGGATATGAGTTGTTTGATGCATATTGATGGTTGCGCCAAACACGAAGGCAAAAACATGCAAATGATGCATCTGGCTGATGTATTAACCAGCGGTTGGTAAACAAGCTACCCTAACTCCCATTCAAAATCAAGTTGTCTTTTCTCTAGATTAGCAGCTACTAAAGTGACCGTTACCCGATCGCCCATTTTGAATATTCTTCCGCTTCTTCGGCCGACCAAACTGTATTCAGATTCAACCAATCTAAAGTCATCAAAATCACTCAAACTAACAATGCTGACCAGTCCTTCACATTTATGATCAACCGTTTCTACAAAAAATCCAAAACTGGTTACTCCACTTACAACTCCTTCAAAACTTTCTCCAATATGTGATTGCAAAAATTCTACTTGCTTGTATTTATTACCAGCGCGTTCACATTCCATTGCTGCTCTTTCTCTTTCACTGGTATGTCTGCACTTTTCTTGCATTTTTTTATCAATCATGGGTGTTCCATCTAACACGGTTTGCAAAATGCGATGGACCAATACATCAGGGTACCGTCTGATTGGAGAGGTAAAATGACAATAGTGATCAAAAGCCAAACCATAATGACCAATATTGTCTGGCGTATAAATGGCTTTGGCCATTGTTCTGATGCCCAATTGTTCTAATACATGTTGCTCTGGTTTACCTTTGGCATCGGCCAACATCCCATTGAAACTATGCGCAATAGCTTCTGGAGAAGAAACGTCAAATTGATGCCCATAGCGCTTTGCATACTGAATAAAGGGTGCTAATTTTTCTTCATCGGGTTGATCATGCACGCGATATGGGAAAGGGATTGGCTTTTTATTGACGTGTTGCTTGGCAATATTCTCAGCAACAGTTCGATTGGCTAAAAGCATGAATTCTTCAATTAATTGATGCGATGCTTTGCTCTCTTTTACAATTATGCCAATTGGCACTCCCTTTTCATCTAATTGAAACCTTACTTCTTGCGAAGAGAAATTAATGGCGCCTTTACTAAACCTTTTTTTGCGCAAGAGCTGAGCCATATCATTCAACAATAAAATGTCTTCATGGTATAAGCCATCCTTGGTTTCAATAATGGATTGCACATCTTCATATGTGTAGCGATGATCTGAATGAATCACCGTTCTCCCTAACCAATATTGTTTGACTTCTCCCTTAGCAGTCATTTGAAAAATGGCAGAAAAAGTCAACTTATCTTCATGAGGCCTTAAGGAACAAAGTTCATTTGAAATATGTTCAGGCAACATTGGATTTACACGATCAGGCAAATACACTGAAGTAGCGCGCTTATAGGCTTCTGCATCTAAAGCCGAATCAGGCAATACATAATGGCTAACATCAGCAATATGTACGCCAATTTCATACTTATCTTCACCTAATTGCCTGATTGAAATGGCATCATCAAAATCCTTTGCGTCTACTGGATCAATGGTAAACGTTCGGATGGATCTACAATCTCTTCTTTTATTAATTTCTGCTTGATCAATGGTATCGAGTAGTCGACCCGCTTCTTCAATGACTTCATCTGAAAAATTAAGTGGGAAGCCAGCTTCAGCCAATATTTCTTTCATCGCAGCATCATTCACATCATCTGCAGCCATTACTGAAATGACTTCTCCTACTGGCTTTTTATCATCCTTTTCCCATCTAACTAATTTCACCAATACTTTGTCACGATGCTGTGCCCCATTGATTGATTGTAATGGAATGTATAAATCAGGCATTGGCTTATCGGTATCTGGCACAAAAAATGCATGATGCGCAGACACTTGCAATCTGCCAATAAACTCAGTTTGTTTACGCTCAACCACTTCTGTGATCTTACCTTCTTTCTTACCTGTTCTTACATTTTCTCTAACCACTTTAACCCGAACGGTATCACCGTGCAAAGCTGTTCCAAAATCATTGGGCTTTACCAATACATCACCAGTTTGATCAGCCATGATTACATAGCCCATCCCAGAACGGGTTACATCCAATTTGCCTTTCAGGGTTTGTACGGTAATGGTTTTGGCTTTTTGTTTTTGTTTCGATTTGGGCTTTTTGGAACTCATGGGTTTGGATTGAAATTAAAATCTTGAATGAATTTAATCAGCAATTCATTAAAATGCCAAGATTCATCAAAAAGAATACGGTGTCTGATAGGGATTACAAAAAAAGGCAAACTGGCTAACTCATCTTTAAACTTGATCAGTCTTACAGCATCTTTTTCAGTTGTTATAAATAGTTTACGATCGGCTGAAATATCATCAAATCTTTGCTTCATTTCTTTTAAATCATCAATCGAAAAAATATGGTGATCAGGATAATCTTGCTGATAATAGGTTTTGGCTTTTTGCAATAAGAAGTCCTTTAGTGGTTTCGGATTCGCAATTCCACAAACCAACATCACTTCATCGGTTGAATTAACAGCGTATTGAATATTGCGATCACAGATATGATATGGGATGCCATATTCAATGCATGTAAAAAATACTTTTTGAGATGGCAGAGGCTTAAGTTCTCTCAAAATTGACGATTTGGCTTTTTCATCTAAATCTGGTGGGCATTTGGTAACAATAATGACCTGAGCCCTTTTGGCAGAAGCCCATTCATCTCTTAAATCACCAGTCGGTAAAAAAAAGTCGCTGGTATACAGATTGCTGTACTCAGTCAGTAAAATATTAAACCCTGCTCTAACCGTTCGGTGTTGAAAAGCATCATCAAGAACAATCACTTGTAATTCAGGATGATCCTGTAATAAATGCGGAATGGCCACAATGCGCTCTTCCCCAACTGCAACGGCTACATTTGGAAACTTAATGGCAAATTGCATGGGTTCATCGCCAATTTCTAAAGCAGTTGTTGCATCATTGGCCAACGCATACCCTTTTGTTCTTCTTTTGTAGCCCCTGCTTAAAGTGGCCATTTTATATTGAGGGCTTAATAACTCCAGCAAATATTCTACCATTGGAGATTTACCTGTACCGCCCACTGCAAGATTGCCCACGCAAATAATGGGGAAATTAAAGGCCGCTGATTTTAATACGTCGCGATCAAATAGTCTATTCCGAATAAAAATGATTAAGCCATACAACACTGCAATGGGTAATAACAAAACACGAAAAGACTTAAGAAAAATGGTATTAAAATTCATAAACACGCTTAGGGGTGATGCCTATATGCAAAGGTATATCAAATTCGTGGGTGTCACTGATTAGCGGAACAGGATCAAAATAAGAAAACCCAATAATTTGAGTATAGGCTTCTTTGTGTTCTAAAAATCGATCATAAAAGCCTTTGCCATAGCCAACCCGATACCCGGATTCATCAAAAACCAATAGTGGTACTAATACCAAATCAATTTCGGACAAATCTAGGCTTGCGCCACTTGTTGGCTCTGTTATCCCCCATTGATTGGTTTGATACACGGTATCTTCATCCACTAAAATGGCTTGCATTTTTTCATGATTCTGAACCACTGGGTAAGCCAATTGTAGTTGAGGAATCATATGCCTCAAATAACCATTGAATAAATGGGTATTGGGTTCTGCTTGGTTGGCCATAGGCCAATAAGTCAATACGTTTGTAATGCCATCTAAAGCAATTTGTTGAAATTGAATTAACAACAAGTCGTCTAATTTTAGCCGCTCTTTTCCATCAATCCCTTGTCGTTTAGCTTTATAAAAAGCTCTTAAAGCGGCTTTATCCATACATTATTTTGTAAGCGGTCATAAATTCAATGATGCAATTTACCAAATAGCCAACCAATTTGATAATTTTAACCCTCCTCAAGCATTTAACTACAATGATATACAAATACGTTTTCATAATCTTTTTATTGATGGGTTCCCTAGTATCCGCTCAAAAAGCTGATATGATTATCCCACAGCCTGTTCAAATCAGCTATCCTAAAGGGCGGTCAACATTCTCACTCAATGCACAACAACCCATTATTTACACAGCAGCATTTGAACAGCAAGCCATTTATTTACAACAATTAATCCATCAACAAACTGGTATACGATTAAATCTTTCATTAGTAAACGATTTCACGAATTTGTCTGTAGAAGGGATTTACCTGATTCCAGAAACGATGGCCCTACAACCTGCGGAAGGGTATACCATTAGGATTAATCAATCTACTGTTAAGTTGTTCTTTCAGGAAACCCGAGGATTGGTGAATGGCATTCAAAGTTTATTGCAATTGATGCCAATTGGGCAATACACAACCATTCCATTGCAAGCTGTAACCATTGAGGATTATCCAAGGTTTGCCTATAGAGGCATGCACTTAGATGTCGTGAGGCATATGTTCCCAGTCAGCTACATCAAAAAATACATCGATTATTTGGCGTTTCATAAGTTCAATACCTTTCACTGGCATTTAACCGATGATCAGGGTTGGCGCATTGAAATGGACGCATATCCAAAACTAAATTCCATTGGTGCTTACCGAGCTGAAACCTTGATTGGACATTTTAAAGATAGCCCTGCTAAATACGATGGCATTCGTTATGGTGGGTTTTACACCAAAGCAGAAATCAGAGAGATTGTTAACTATGCACAAATAAGAGCCATCAATATCATCCCTGAAATTGACATTCCAGGGCATAGTAGAGCCGCTATCGCAGCTTATCCTGAACTCAGTACAAAACCAGATACCAATTGGCAGGTTGCAACCACTTGGGGCATGTATAATCGACAAAACAATGTGTTGGCGCCTAAACCGGCTACGTTTAAATTTTTAGAAACAGTCTTTGATGAATTACTTGAGCTATTCCCTTCTCCCTATATTCATGTTGGAGGTGATGAATGCAGTAAAATTTGGTGGAAGCAAGATCCCAATACCCAAGCCTTTATGAAAGAAAAGGGATTAAAAAATGAAACCGCTTTGCAAACCTATTTTATTGAATTCATTGCAAAACATTTGGCCAAAAAAAACAGACAAACCATCGGATGGCATGAAATAAATGAAGGGGATTTAGATACTTCAACCATTGTAATGAACTGGGGCACTGAGAAACAAGCTATTGAAGCAGCCAGCAAAGGATTTAGTGTTATAAATACCCCGGGCAAACCATTTTATTTTGACCACTATCAATCCATGGATCCCAATGATAGTTTGGCCATTCATGGATACAACCCACTGGAAGCTGTATATCAATACAATCCCATTCCAGCAGCAATTTTACAAAAGGGTTTGGGGCATAAAATAATTGGGGGTCAAGCCAATGTTTGGACAGAATATATGGGTAACGATCAAAAAGTGGATTATATGATTTTCCCGAGAATGACCGCATTAAGTGAAACCCTTTGGACTCCTGCCAACAAAAAAAATTATGCTAATTTCTTAGAACGCTTAACCATAACTGCCATACCACGTTATCAATTTTGGAACAGCAGCTGGTTCAAAGATTATAAAAACTGGGACTTGAGTAAATCACCAAAATAAAAAAAGGTTCTTTACACATGCGACTATTCACGTGTAAAGAACCTGAAATCAATTAGAAAAAACTAGAACTGAGATTGGAAGTTTCTGTTGGCAGATTTCATATCTCTATGAATCTTCCACAAATCAACGGCTCTAAATGCTTTTTTCTTTTCTGTTCTGTTTTGTACAAACATGTCTGTTGCCAATGTTTCCTTTACTTCTTGTACTAATTCGTTTAAATGGGCCTTATCTATCTGTACGATAGAAGGCATAACTTCACCTTTCATTGTATGACTATTTTAATTTTTTACAATTTTTGTTGAGCAGGGTAGGAAATTGACTTAATCGTTAGAATAGAATGGCTTTCTATTTGTCTACCTGTATATATACTTTATTGCTATGCTCAATGACGCCGCAAATGTACGACGAGTTTGCACAGTAAAAAAATTCAACTGCAAAATAAACGTTAATATATCATATGGCCTTTTACAAAATCACTCACCAAATAACTGATGAGTTTGCCAGTGCCGGGATCTTTATCGCCATTGGATAATTGTACAGCGCCTTCCGAAATATGTAAATACGCTGCTTTAGTATCAGCAGAAACATATTGCATATACTGTCTGGCTTGTATGGGTGTAATGCCTATTTTAGATTGTGCACTAGAAAGCGTATCCGCAATTGCATCCATGTCTAATTCAATGCCACAAAGGGTATCATCTGTAAATGCTGTAGCGTGTGCAACGGCCTGAATAAAAGTTCTTTTTTCTTGCACAAAAATGTCTTCGAACGTAATACAATCAATAAACGGATTGTTCACCATATCCATCCAAACATTTTGTGGAATATAATTTTCATGTAAACCAATGACACAGTATTTTTCTAAATACCCATCTTCTTCAGCATAAGAAAATCCATTGCCACTATGCCTGCCTTCCATTGGTCTAAAATCTGCGTGCGCATCTAAATTAATGGCATTGATTTGTGCAATAGGAATCACCCCTGCTTTGTAAAATCCTTTGGCAGCACCTTTAATACATGGATACGCATTGTTATGCCCCCCACCTATCACAATTGGAATTTTTTTATTTTGTGTGATTAAGTGAATCAACTGTTCTACTGCATCATCAATGGTAATTACCGCATGCCGATATGCCGCCATTTTTTCTTCCTCATTGTAAGCGTTTTTATCAATTAGTTCAGCTATGGCTGCAAAATCAAAATGCCCTAACAACATCATATTGCCTCCCTCTAAAAAATCATTGCTTTGGCAGTTTAAAAACGCTTTTAAAAATGCCAACCAAGCACTATCAGTGCCACCTACACCACCATTAGCTTTTACACCAATATCTTCAGGTATACCTAAAATAATATATTGCGCAGAACTTTGTTGTAAACTTTCTTCAAAACGATTGGCATCTGCAATCACTTGAATTCTTTCGCCCAGTTTGGTTTCGAATCGGCGAATCTTAGTGACAGATAATACATCCTGTTTGTTGTAAAACTTAAAATGTTGCATAGGGCAATCGTTTAAATGTCTTTTCAGTGTATTAAATATAACTAAATAAATGCACCATTGATCATCACTTTATCTATCAAGTTACTGCCAAATGCATAAGGCAAATAGGCTAATGAGGGAATTGGCTTGGTGAAAATGAGATTGGCCAACTTACCTGGGGTAATGCTGCCAAGTTCATGCCCCAATTCCATGGCAAAAGCGCCATTGATGGTGGCTGCATTGATGGCTTCTTCTGGCAACATTTTTAGTTGAATACAACTCAGGGCAACTACAAAATTCATGTTGCCACTTGGGCTAGACCCTGGATTGAAATCCGACGCTAGGGCAATAGCAGCATTGGCATTAATTAAATCTCTTGCAGGCTGATAAGGCATGCGTAGAAAAAAAGCGGCGGTTGGCAGCAAAGTGCCGATGGTGGCTGAACCAGATAATGCATCAATTGCAGCAGTCGACATAGTTTCTAAATGATCAACAGATATCGCCCCTAATTGAACCCCCAGCTCTACCCCACCCGATGCATGCAATTGATTGGCATGTATTTTGGGTTTTAACCCATACGCCATGCCTGCTTTACAAATACGTTCTGTTTCAGACACACTAAAAAAACCCTCCTCACAAAACACATCAATATAGTCTGCTAATTGTTCTGCTGCAATAGTGGGCAACATATCATGGATGATCTGCTGTATATAACTTTCATGATCATTTTTATAAGCCAATGGAAAAGTATGTGCCCCTAGAAAACTGGCTTTTACTGGAATTGGGGCATTGGCTTTGATGCGTTTGATTACCCGCAACATTTTCAATTCGTTGATGGGGTCTAATCCATAGCCACTTTTAATTTCAATAGCACCTGTGCCTAATTGCATCAAGCCATTTAATCGTTCCATGGCTTGTTCGTACAAAAAATCCTCTGATGCATTGGCAATTTTTTGCGCTGAATTAAGTATACCCCCACCCTTTGCAGCAATGGCCGCATATGTCAACCCATTGATTTTATCAACAAATTCGTCTTCTCTCGTTGCAGCAAAAACCAAATGTGTATGACTGTCGCACCAACACGGCAAAACCGAAGCCCCTGCAGCGTCAATCAACCCAGCCCCATCCAATACCTCATCGGTTAAGGCGCTCATTGAGCCAAAGGCATGAATGCGATCATCCTCTATTACTAAATATGCATTTTCCAACATCGGTAAATTAGAAAGTGCTTCCCCTCTCAGAACCATTGAATTGGTTCTGATGTTAACCAGATGTTGAATATTTTGTATCACCCATTTCATAACCGAAAATTAGTTTAATTTAATGTATGATTGCGACTTTAACAATTGTGAGATACCCGGTTATGTTTGGATGGGCTGGATTTTTATCGATGGCCATTTTTAGATTACCACTTTGGTTTAGCCAAAAGATTTCATTTTACAAATTAATGGGGTGCGGCAAAAATGGCACTTTCGACAAATCCCCTGACTGGCGTCAATGGGCATTATTAACCATAAGTAAGGAGGACCATGCAGGATTTACCCCCAGTTTCATAACAGCCTGGTGGCAGTTTTTCAAGGTTGAACAATGGGAATTACAATTATTGCCCATAGAAGGCCATGGGACTTGGGATGGGCAACAAGTATTTGGGCAATTGCCTAAGCAAACTGATTATGATGGCCCCATTGGTATTTTAACCAGAGCTACCATTCGACTCTCACAACTGGGCCGTTTTTGGTCGCATGTAGACGCTATCGCCAAACAAATGGCTGGTGCTGAAGGATTTGTAACCTCTGTAGGCATTGGAGAAGTGCCTTGGATCAAACAAGCCACATTTAGTATTTGGGAGAGCAAAACGGCTATGAAGGGTTTTGCTTACAAAATGAAAGAACATGCAGAAGTCGTTAAAAAAACACATCAAGAAAAATGGTATTCTGAAGATATGTTTGTGCGATTTATTCCCCTTAAATCTAAAGGGCAACTAAATGGCAAATTGCCATTTGAAATAAAATTGTAATTTGCATCCAGTGAACCATTGTTCTACCATATCATTCATAACCGCTCACTTCGCGTGGATGTACCGGGGATTAAACCCAATGCCTGATCATTGAATGGGCAATTAATGAGCTTTTAGACCAGATAATACTTACATAGGGTTTAGATGATCGCATCCTTATTTTGGGGGGGTGTATCATTGATTCAATATGTCTATTTCAATCATCTTACTTTTCAATAAACAGTATATGAAACTTTCCGTTACATCAGAAATTGGCACGCTTAAACGATTGTTGGTACATAGCCCAGACAGTGGCTTAGGCAAAGTAGTGCCATCAAAAGCGCAGGATTGGTTATTTGAAGACATCGTTCATTTAGATACCATTCGCAAAGATGAATACGATTATTACACTAAAATTCTTTTGTATTTTTTAGATCCAGAAAAGATTAAGGGCAAACTCAATCAGATAGATGACCCTACTAACCAACGGGCATTTTATAAACCAGAACATGCTGCATTTTATCAATCTGATAAAGTGATTGAACTTCAATGGCTGTTAGGTCAGTTATTAGAAGACGATGCCATTAAAACCAAATTGGTTGCTGCCATTTGTGCTGTTGAAGGTTGTACTTACCAAATTCAAAATGAACTCTTGAATTATGCGCCAACGGAATTGGCCAAAACATTAATTTCAGGCACTTCTTCAGATCGACAATTGTTATTTGCCCCCATCCCTAATTTTATTTTTACAAGAGATATCGGGATAACCATCAAAGACCATGTGCTTTTAAATAAACCAGCCAAGAAAGCCAGAACCAGAGAAGCTTTATTGGCAAAATACATTTTCTTTAACCACCCACTCTTTGCTGATTATACTAAAAAAATCATTGAACTCTCTGATTCACACCACAGTTTTCTATTACCAAAAGAAGACGATGATCGAAAAATTACTTTGGAAGGTGGTGACATTATGGTGGTGAGTGAAAACCATATTTTAGTTGGGGTGAGTGAAAGAACCTCTAGTGAAGCAGCCGTCAAAATCACACAGACTTTATTCGAAATGGAATTAATGGATAAAGTAACGATTGTAAAAATCCCAAAGAAAAGAGATTACATGCATATTGATACTGTATTTACACAGGTCAAAAGAGATGTTTGGGTGATGTTGGGTAATTTCTCAAGAAAAGCTGTTAAGCATGAGGATGAAACAGCTGTTGAAAGAATCTTAGAAATTAAGAAAGAAGAAAAAATTAAAATCTTACAATTTCACAGAGCCAATCCAGAAAACCCTTTATCTTTTGAAAGTTTGGAAGATTTATTAATTGATATCAGTAAAAACGATTTACACTGTAATACTGAAGTACGATTTATTTTTTCGGGCAATAACGAGTTTCCATACAGTGCCAGAGAACAATGGACCGACTCTTGTAATTTGTTGGCACTAAAAGAAGGCGTTGTATTAGGTTATGACCGCAACGATAAAACTACAGAAGCGTTCAGAAATGCAGGCTTCCAAATTATTGGTGTAAAAGATTTATTACAACAATTAGAAAATGGCAGCATTACAACTGACGACATTCACAACACATTTATTTTAATGCCTTCTGCTGAATTATCCAGAGCAAGAGGTGGATTCCATTGTATGAGTATGCCATTATGGAGAGAACCCATTCAATAAATAATTATGCAACATACCAATCATCTTTTAATGATACAACCAGTCTTGTTCAGCTTTAATGCTGAAACTGCTGTGAATAATAGTTTTCAAACAAAATCTGACCAATCAAATGTTCAAGAAAGAGCCAGGGCTGAATTTGAACAATTTATCCAAGTATTAAGGGCGCATGACATTGATGTAACTGTTGTAGAAGACACGCCTGCGCCCCATACACCAGATTCTATCTTTCCAAATAATTGGATTTCTTTCCATGATAATGGCAGTATTTGCCTATATCCGATGTTTGCCCTTAATAGAAGATTAGAACGCAAACCTACTGTATTGGCCAAGTTACAAGAGCGCTTTTTAATCAACCAAACCCATGACTTTACCACTTTTGAAAACAATGACTTGTTTTTGGAAGGCACGGGCAGTATGGTATTAGACAGAACCAATCGTTTGGCCTATGCATGCTTGTCTCAACGAACCAACGAAACCGTTCTTGAAGCATTTTGCAAAACCATGGAATACAAAGCAGTTGCTTTTGTAGCAGTGGATGCAGCTGGAGATCCAATTTATCATACCAATGTCATGATGTGCGTGGCTGATCAATATGTAGTCATTTGTTTGGCTTCTATTGCCGATCAAACAGAACAGCAAATGGTAAAAGACACCATTATTGCTTCTGGTAAACAAATCATTGATATCAGTTTAGATCAAATGAATCATTTTGCTGGAAATATGTTACAAGTGCATAATGCGCATGGTGAAAAATTTCTGGTGATGTCGTCTCAAGCATACCAATCATTGACAGCAGCGCAAATAAGCCAAATACACCATTTTAATCAAATCATACACAGCGATATTACCACCATTGAAACAAATGGCGGCGGTAGTGCGCGCTGTATGATGGCTGAGATATTTTTACCATTAAAATAATGGTTTATTCAAAACACTTGCGAACCCCCTCTTTAAAAGAGTGGGGTTTGTAGTGTAAGACCTCGCGGGCCTTATCAATACATAATCCAGATTGCTTAGCTCTTTTTACTGGCTCAGGAAATATATGACTGTCTACTGCTTCAATTAATGATGCATCTAACGATAAAATATTGGCTACTTGCACCGCCATATCGTAAGGTGTAATAACTTCTGGACCAGCCAAATGAAAGACCCCTTCTTGATGCAGTTCAATGATCTGTTGAACACCCCAGCAAATGTCCATCACATAAGTTGGGGTACGCTGTTGGTCGTTCACCACTTTGATGGCTTTTTGTTGACTCAATTGTTGTTGAACCCATTGTATAAAGCTGGATCGCATCCCAGCCAATTGAGGTCCATAAATAAATACGGGTCTGACAATGACATAATGTGGCACAAACTCCTGCACCCATTGTTCTGCTTTGAGCTTACTTTCTCCATAAAAATTTAATGGTCCAGTTTCATCTGCTTCTTTATGAGGACCATTTTCACCAAAAATAAAATCCGTGGAAAAATACATGAATCTGGCGCCAAATTGATTGGCGATATTGCCTAAATGAATCGTTGCTTGAACATTGTGCAGTAAGCATTGTTCAGGTTGAAGCATGCACGCATCGGGTTTACTCATGGCAGCAACATGAATGATCCAATCTGGTTTTGATGTGGCTACAATGTCATGAACAGAACTAACATTCGTTAGTTCACATGCACAATATTGAACCCGATCTGGGAGTGCAAATTGGGCATGCCCCCTAGACACTGCTATCACCTGAAACCCTTTACTGGCAAGATATAGCGTCAAATGTTGTCCAGTAAATCCATTGGCACCTGTTACCATAATTTTCATGGTACAATGCTACGAAAAATAGGATTGCGACACTACAAGGCAATGTCCTTTCAAATCCGTATTTTTGGAACTCCGTGTATACACTACACATTAAGATTAGAATAGATTGTCTGATTTATTAAAGAGATTGAAAAACATGGGCATTAAAAAAGTTAGCAAGATTGGGGTATTAACTTCTGGAGGTGACGCACCGGGAATGAATGCCGCCATCAGGGCTGTAGTTAGAACAGGCATTTATCACGGACTGGAAGTTTTTGGCATTATGCGGGGATACAGTGGCATGATTGATGATGATATTCATTCAATGAATTCTAGATCTGTAGCCAATATCATTCAAAGAGGCGGAACCATCCTTAAAACGGCCCGCTCCATGGAATTCATGGAACAAGCCGGTAGAAAAATTGCATATGAGAATTTAAAGAAAAGAGGCATAGATGGCTTGGTGATCATTGGTGGTGATGGTAGTTTTAAAGGCGCACAAAAGTTCAGTAATGAGTTTGATATTCCTTGCATAGGATTGCCAGGCACCATTGATAAAGACATTGCAGGCAGTGATTTTACGATTGGATTTGACACGGCGGTGAACACAGCTGTTGAAGCGATTGACAAAATCAGAGATACAGCCGATGCACACGATCGCTTGTTTATTGTAGAAGTCATGGGACGTGATGCAGGTTATATTGCCCTACACAGCGGTATTGCAACAGGTGCAGAAAATATCCTCATTCCAGAGACTGAAACAGATATTGAAGCCTTAATTCAATCCTTATCTGAACAAGAAAAAAGGAAAAAGCTGGTGAATATAGTCGTTGTGGCAGAAGGCGATAAATATGGCGCCAACGAAATTTCAAATATTGTAAAAAAACGATTGCCCAATGCCGACACTAGGGTATGTATTTTAGGGCATATACAAAGAGGAGGCTCTCCTACTTGTTTAGACCGATTAATTGCCAGCAGAATGGGCTTTGCTGCGGTTGAATGTTTGTTGCATGGTTCCAACAATGTCATGGTTGGTATTTTAAACAACCAATTACATTATACACCATTGGATCATGCTATTAAAGCCAAACAAAAGATTTCAGAAGATTGGCTCAGAATCGTTAAAATATTAGCCAGTTAAACACTTAAAAAAAATTAAACCAATACAATGTCAAAGAATTTAGAGAAGTACTTGCACAAGAACATGGACAGAGAAGCAGGCGTTAAACACGTCATGCATAAAACCAAAATTGTGGCTACAGTAGGGCCAGCTTGTGACTCTTATGAGCAATTATTGAATTTAGTAAAAGCTGGTGTTAACGTATTTAGGTTGAATTTCTCTCATGGCAGTCATGAAGACAAACTTGCCATTATTGAACATATCAGAAATATCAATAAAACCCAGCCTTATAATATTGCTATTCTGGCAGACTTACAAGGTCCCAAACTTAGGGTAGGTGAAATTGAAAACAATGCATTAGACTTACAAGTGGGCGATATATTGACTTTCACCAACGAGAAATGCATTGGTACTAAAGAAAAAATATACGTCTCCTACCCTAATTTAGCAGGGGATGTTGTGATTGGCAACTTAATCATGATTGACGATGGAAAAATTGAAGTGAAAGTAACTGGCATTGAGAAAAATGGAGATGTGAAAGTGGTGGTAACTTTGGGGGGTGTTTTATCATCGAAAAAAGGCTTGAATTTACCAGACACTAAAATTTCATTACCTGCTTTAACTGAAAAAGATTTAATAGACTTAGAATTTATTATTGAGCAACAGTGCGATTGGGTGGCCCTAAGCTTTGTAAGAAGCGTAAAAGATATCGTTATCTTAAGAAGTAAGCTAGACGAGAAAAAAAGCAAAACCAAAATCATTGCTAAAATTGAAAAGCCTGAAGCGCTTGTCAATATTCGTGACATCATTTTAGAAAGTGATGCAATCATGGTTGCCAGAGGCGACTTAGGCGTTGAATTACCAGTAGAACAAATTCCTTTGATTCAAAAAGAATTGATTCGCAAATGCATCCACCGTGCGAAACCAGTGATTGTTGCTACCCAAATGATGGAAAGCATGATCGATCGCGTGAAGCCCAATAGAAGTGAAATCACCGACGTAGCTAATGCAGTATTAGAAGGTGCTGACGCTGTGATGTTAAGTGGAGAAACCGCTGCAGGACAACACCCTGCATTGGTTGTAGAAACCATGCGAAAAATTATTGCAGAAGTAGAAAAGAAAGAATACAGATATAACCGATCAGAAGACTTAAAACCGCAACCGCATTCACCTTCATTCTACAGTGATGCCGTTTGTTACAACGCGGCTAAAATGGCTGAAGATGTATCTGCTAATGCGTTAATAGGTATGACACTAAGTGGTTACACTGCATTTATGCTAAGTAGTTACAGACCTTCTTCTCCCCTGTTTATTTTTACAAAAGAAAAATCGTTGGTTAACCAATTAAGTTTAAGCTGGGGCGTAAGAGCTTTTCATTATTCTGAAGAAGAGAGCCTTGATGACATCATTGCTGATCAAATTGACATCTTAAAACAAAGAGGATTTGTGAAGCCAGGAGATGCTGTGATTAATACAGGTAGCACACCAGTAGACCAACATTTACCTACCAACTTAATTAAACTAACCAGAGTTATTTAATCAAGATGATTTACAAATAAATTGAGTCAAAGAAAGATTCCCTATTCAAGGGAATCTTTTTTATTTTTAGACTCTAATGCTCAAACAAACAATATGAAAAAAAGGTTTTTTGCCATTTGCTTACTTGCTTCTATTTTCTCTATGGCGCAAGAAAGTCCAATCATCCCTCAGCCTGCGTCTTTAACCATGGGAAAAGGTCGTTTTGAAGTCAATAACAAAACGCAAATTTTAATCATGGGCGCTGGTCTTGAAAAATCTGCCAAATATTTGCAGGATTATCTCAAACAAATGCATGGCTTACAATTAAACATTTCTACCAAAGCCAATATTAAAGGGAATATCGTCATCAGTTATGCAAAACCAGATGCCAAAAAACAAAAAGCGAACGCATCTACAATTATTCCTGGCGCCTATGCATTGGATGTTAATCAAAATGGCGTCATCATTGAGGGTGAAAACGAAGCGGGCGCATTTTATGGCGTTCAATCTTTAATTCAACTATTCCCTTATACAAAAGCCAACACACTCAGTATTCCTCAATTATCAGTGAAAGATGAACCCAGATTTGCTTATAGAGGCATGCATTTAGATGTAGCCAGACATTTTTTCCCTGTAGAATTTATTAAAAAATACATTGACTTTATTGCGATGTATAAGTTGAATACCTTTCATTGGCATTTAACTGAAGACCAAGGCTGGCGCATAGAGATCAAAAAATATCCAAGATTAACAGAAGTTGGTGGCTTTAGAAATGGCACCATCATTGGAAGATATCCAGGAACCGGCAATACAAATACGCGTTATGGTGGATTCTACACCCAAGCACAAATTAAAGAGATCGTCAAATATGCCGCTGATCGATATGTTGAAGTCATCCCTGAGATTGAATTACCAGGCCATTCTTCTGCAGCGATTGCAGCTTATCCTGAATTAAGTTGCTTTCCAGATTCAAGTACCAAACACCCATCAAATACAGCTTGGAATGGACCAACATCTGGCAAACAAGTGCAACAAGTTTGGGGCGTTTTTGAAGACGTGTTTGCCCCCACTGAAACAACATTTAAATTTTTAGAAAATGTATTTGACGAAGTGATTCAATTATTCCCTTCAAAATATATTCATATTGGAGGTGATGAGTGTCCAAAAGAAGCTTGGAAAAAATCGGCTTATTGTCAGCAATTAATCAAAGACAAAGGATTAAAAGATGAGCATGGATTACAAAGCTATTTTATTCAAAGAATAGAAAAATACTTAAACAGCAAGGGCAAACAAATTATTGGATGGGATGAAATTTTAGAAGGAGGCTTAGCGCCAAATGCAACAGTAATGAGTTGGAGAGGTGAACAAGGTGGCATTGAAGCAGCCAAGCAAAAACACAATGTGATCATGACCCCAGGAGGTTGGATGTATTTTGATCACAAACAGTCTAAGAATGAAGATTCTGTTACCATTGGTGGATATACAACCATTCAAAAAGTGTACAGCTATGAACCAATTCCAAAAGCATTGTCTACAGAAGACGCTAAATATGTTTTGGGGGCACAAGCCAATGTTTGGACTGAGTACATGACCAATACGGCTAAAGTTGAATACCAAATTTTCCCAAGAATGAGTGCATTGAGTGAAGTACTATGGACCCCAAAATCACAAAAGAACTGGCCCAATTTTGAAAAACGTTTGTTACAAGCATTCAAACGTTACGATTGGATGGGATTGAACTATAGCAAAGCCTTTTTTGATCCAGCGAACAATACACCCGAACCCAGCAAATAATTCAAAATACCGCATAAAACAGCATAATTTAATGCGGATTTATGACACTTTAATGTATATTAGCGATGCAAAATAAGTTAACTATGGTTGATTCATTTGAAAAGATTGAGGTAAAAATATACCCAACCGCTGTTGAAGGATCCCTGTATGCTGCTCAGCAAATAGCCAGTTTAATCAAGGAAAAAGCCGCAAAAGGTGAGAAAGTAGTCCTTGGTATGGCTACAGGGTCTACGCCTATAAAAATGTATGCTGAATTGGTTCGCATGCATCGGGAAGAAGGTTTAAGTTTCAAAAATGTCATCACATTTAACTTGGATGAGTATTACCCGATAGATAAAGACGCATATCAAAGCTATTGGAGCTTTATGCATCGTAATCTTTTCAACCATATTGATATTGATCCTGCAAATATTCATTTGCCCAATGGTAATGCCCCAAAAGCAGACATCAAAAACTATTGTGCATCATATGAGCAAGCCATTGAAGCTGCTGGTGGAATTGATTTGCAAATATTAGGTATTGGGCAAAATGGACATATCGGCTTTAATGAGCCGGGCTCAAGCATACTGTCAAAGACCCGTTTGGTTAATTTAGAGAACAGTACCAGACTGGCTAACTCGTATGAATTTGGCACCATTAGTAAAGTCCCCAGATTGGCTGTAACCATGGGCATCAGCAGCATTTTAAAAGCCAAAAAAATCATTTTATTAGCCTGGGGTAACAAAGCCAATATAGTTGCCAAATCGGTTGAAGGCAATGTTACCGAAAGTATTCCGGCCAGTATCCTACAACAACACAACGATTGTACGTTTGTGATTGATGAAGCAGCTTCTACGGAATTAACGCGCATTAAATCGCCATGGCTAACTGGAGATTGTGTTTGGACCAATGCGATGATTAAAAGAGCGGTGGTGTATTTAGCACTGAAATTAAATAAGTCTGTTTTAAGTTTAACGACTTTAGACTATACTGAGAATGGGTTATCCGATTTATTAGTTGAACAAGGCGATGCTTATGAAATTAATCTCCAAGTATTTTACATGCTAAGAGACACCATTACAGGCTGGCCTGGTGGCAAACCCAATGCGGTCATTCCTGCTCACCCTGAAAGGTCTGAACCACATCCAAAAAGATGTTTAATTTTTTCACCCCACCCTGATGACGATATCATCAGTATGGGTGGAACATTTATGCGCTTACACGATCAAGGGCATGAAGTACATGTTGCTTACCAAACAAGTGGCAATATTGCTGTAACAGACGAATTTGTAACGCGCTTTATTGATTTTGCTGTTGGCTTTGAAGAAATGTTTGGCATGGACAATAGTAAAAGCATTGAACAACTGTCTTCTGCAGAACAATTCATTGCGTCTAAGAAAAAAGACCAAATGGATACGCAAGAAATCAGAGCAGTGAAGGGATTAATTAGAAGAGGCGAAGCCAAAGCCACATGTAGGTACGTAGGTTTACCAGAGGGCCGTTGGCATTTTATGAATATGCCATTTTATGAAACAGGCACGATTGAAAAAAAGCCACTTGGGGAAGAAGATATTGTCATTACCATGGCATTGCTTCGTCAAATAAAACCACATCAAGTTTATTGTGCGGGAGACTTAGCTGATCCACATGGTACACATCGGGTTTGCTTAGAAGCCATTTTTGAAGCGCTAAGGCGGATTAAAGCTGCAGGAGATGATTGGGTTAAAGATTGCTGGGTATGGTTGTATAAAGGCGCTTGGCAAGAATGGGATATTGCCGACATTGAAATGGCCATTCCTATGAGTCCAGATCAAGTAAAGAAAAAACGTTTTGGCATATTTATTCACCAATCGCAAAAAGACATGGTGCCTTTTCAAGGATCTGACAACCGTGAATTTTGGCAAAGAGCTGAAGACAGAAACGCCAATACGGCCAATTTATATGCAGAACTTGGTATGACCAAATATGCAGCCATGGAAGCATTTGTTCGTTGGCATTACTAGCCCTACTTTTGCCGGATGATGAATGAGCAATGGCGCCCATATTGGCGAAATAAATTGTTTCGCAACAAATTGGCGTTAGGTATTTTAATCTTGGTATTGTTGGTAGCTTTCCTACCCTATTATTTTGCGTTTATTGAAGCCCGTAGAGGCATCCAATTAAACGACATTGTCCTGAATTATATAGACAGTGCCAATGTTTCAATTCCAACGTTCATCATTATCTGGAGTTTAAGTTTGTGGTATTTGTATAAAAGTGCCAATGATCCTGCTTTGATTTTATTGATTCTTTGGGGATTAAATGTTTTATTCATTTCCAGAATCATTAGTATCTATCTTGTACCATTGGATCCCCCAAAAGATTTGGTTGAATTAATAGACCCTATCACCAATCGTTTTTATGGTGCAAAGTTTATTACGAAAGATTTGTTTTTTTCTGGTCATACAGCAACCCTTGTTTGCCTGTCCTTGTGTTTAAGGAAAAGAAAAGACCAATTAATTGTATTAACGGGTGGAATCATCGTTGGCATATTGGTATTAGTACAGCATGTGCATTATACCATTGATGTGATTGCCGCATTTGTATTCCCTTATTTTATCATCAAGATTGCGAGGCGAATCATTGCGCCATTTAACTAAGTGCTTTTACTGCACGATTGATGGCTCGATGCACCCAAGTATTGCCTTTAATCATTTGTTGAAATAACCAAATACCAAGAATCGAGCAAGTAATGCCTGCGAGTACATCTAGAATATAATGGTGACTACTGTATACAGCAGAGAACCAAATACCTAGTACGATCAATCCTAATAACCAATTGATTTTGCCCAATTGATATTTAATACCGTAGTATAAAACAATCACGGGATAAGCAGAATGCAAAGAGGGCATGGCGGCAAATACATTTGAACTCTTTTCATATAACCCTTTAAAAATACTGACCCCAAAATACGCATCAAATCGTGACAGACCAGCCGTATTGCCTTTGGTGTTGGCAATAAAATCAAATCCAAATTGTTGTACATACCAAGGTGGTGCCGCAGGATAGATATAATAAAAGGCAAAACCTATCAAATTAACCAGCAAAAAAGTCAATGAAAAATAAAAAAAAGCAGGTTTATGATAAAAAAACAAATACCCTGCAAACGTCAATGGCACTGGAATCCAACTCAAATAAAACAAACCAGATAAAATATCTAAAATAGTGGTGTGGTTGATTAGCCAATATTCATTGGGGGTAACCAAAACCCCTTGATGCATAAACCCAAAAAGTGTTTTCTCCATTTGATACAAATCCTGGATGCTAACGGTATTGTAATGGTAATTAGGGAAAGCCTTCATGTAATCGAAAATGATCCAGAAGACAATAAATACGGTGAACCCTAATATGAACTTTCGAGTTACTGCTGATAAATAATAAAGGCCATTGAACAAGCCTACTAAAACTAACTGATCAGTTTTAAATCCAATTAAAAAAAAGGATAACACCAAATATGCTAGCGAAAAAAATAGGACTAAAATAGATGCACGTATATTTTTTTTAAATGGCATTGCTCCACTTTAAGGTTTGAATCTTTCCATAATTGGCTTATTGGTATCCGCTTCTTTTCCTTTCATTTCTATATAAGCGATATTTGGACTAAACAATGTGCCACCCGGATCAATTTTAATAAACACGCGTTTGATTTCAGACTCTTTATGATTGATTGAAGTGTACAATTTATACGTGTTGTCTTGCGGCGATTTTTTTAAAATAAATTCTTTCTTTTTATACGCCACTAATTGAATCGTAAAACTGCCGTCTTTGTTTTTTCTTGAAATAGTTCCGTAAGCAAATGCCTTCTGAATAAAATTTAAATCTTTTCGCATACCGCCTTCTGGATATCGAATCCAAAACACTTTTACCGGTGTGCTTTCATCTAGTACACCCTTGTCGTTTATATTGAGTGCGTATACCACCGTATTGGTATTGGTAGTACGCTGCAAATAAAACAATTGATTTTTGATATTAGTAGGTACCGGGAAGGTATCCTGTGGATCCATCAAATATGGTTTACCGTTGGCATATGAAAATTGCCCAAAAGATAAGACCATCAATGTCATGACAGATAAGAGATATTTGTATGTAGGATATTGTTTCATTCTTTCAATCAACACAAAATTAATCATCTTGTTTAAGCTTGTCTTTCAAATCTAGTGCCAGTTTTGCATCAAACAAACGTTTAAATGCTGTATAATTGGTTAATACCGCTAGAATGGTAAGCGGTATGGTGAAAACAGAAATCGTTTCAAAGACTTGTATGCGTGTACCTGATAAATAGAGTTTATAATCCCCCCCTATAAAATAAGCTGTGATGCCACAAGCAATTGCGCTAACCCCTATCGTAATCACTCTTTCAGGACGTTGCATCAAGCCTTCTTTACATTCAACTCCCAAGCCCTCTGCTCTTGCCCTTGTATAGCTCACCATCAACGATCCAATCATGGCAATAAAGGCAAATAAAGAACTATAGAAATAGTGATGCGATATTAAATAATAACAAATACCTAGGAACAACACCAATTCACTGTATCGATCCAACACTGAATCAAACAAAGCCCCAAATGAGGAAGACATTTTGCCTAACCTGGCCACTTGCCCGTCTAACATATCAAATACGCCTGCAAATAAAACCATTGCGCCAGCCCATCCAATATAACTCAGCTCTCCTCTATTCCCTTTTTCAGCACCTTCAATAAAAATAGCAGTCACCAAAATATTTAAGACCAATCCAATCAATGTGACTGCATTGGGTGTTAACCCTAACTTGATTAAAAATTTAACCAAGGGATTGATCACAACATAAATCAATTGTTGTGCGCGGTCTCTGAATTTTGGTGTTGTCTGGCTCATAAATTACGCTTTAAAAATCGAACCTGAATCTTGTTCTAATTCCATAAGGTGATATGCCCGGGTTATCCAAATAACTCAATCGCTTCACAAAATCTACTCTGAGAATATTCAAAATATTTTCTACTCCTACACTGGCTTCCATATAGGGCTTTGCGGGATCTAATGCAAAAGTAGAAGTGACGCCATTGATGGTTGGATATGCAAATAAATTCGGGTTCAAAACAGGATTGTTTTCTGATCTAACACCACCATACAACACTTTAAAAGAAGCGACTTCTCTAAATTTCAATTTTTTTAATAAGGGAATTCGATTGAACACAATACCCATAAAATGATGCACCCAAGTAAAAGAAGCGTAACGATCACTTACAAATTCTAAGAAGTTCATCATATTGTAAGAGTTCAATTGATATGCAAATGTTTGGTTGGCTCTGTGCACAGTTAATAATGGGAAAGGCACTTGTCCGAATATAACCCCTCCTTCTAAAGTAGCATCAGCATACCCAAGTCTGCCCATATAATTTCGCTTCTCAATTCTTAAATCTACTTTTTGATAATTGTATTGACCACCTAATAATCCCTTAACGCCTGCTGCTGCACTTAAAGTGAAAATGGGATACTTTGTAAAAATGGGGATTCGATAAATTTTACCTTGATAAAATTTTTCGTTGGGTGCCCAACGAACCTGAGCACTCAATTCGGTGGTAATTACATTCTGAACATTCTCTGGCGCAGTATTGGCATTCTTTGTATACGTCAAAATACCAGCAGGTTGTTGGTGCCAATTTTTAAATCCAATATTGTAGGACAATCTACTTTTAAATTCCTTTACAAATTCTACTTGATAAATATTATTGTATAACCAACGTTCATTATTGCCGCGTTTGAATGACAATAAGAAATTATCCTCTTGAACAAACTCTAAATCTTGACCTGGAATTTTGGTATCACTTTGGGCACTAACCCTAATAAAATTCATAGGGAAAGTATAAATTGATTTATTGTTTAAAGAATAGGTTGCACTTAAAAAACCTTTCCACTGTTCGTCTTTAAATCCATATGCACCATAGGTTTCAAAATACAATCGCTTACTCATGGCTGGTGTTGTTCTTCCACCAACGCGAAGTCTAAAGCCCTCCACTGGATTAAAGCTGTAGAACGTATTGACCGGTCCCACTTCTATTGGTCCAAGATCACCATAGCCCGCAAACAATAAAGTAAATACGGCCATTGTTCTTCTGAAAGAAGGCATTTTTTCTAAGCTATCAATATTACTATAAACTTTGGATTCAGGTTTTGATAACGGTGCATGTCTTCGTGCTGTCCAAAAACTATCGGGCAATTTGGTGATGACATCATCATTGCGCACTACAGCAGGGCCTTGGTAAACGCTGTCTGGCCTCGGTTTATTGATTGTAAAGCCTTTATATGAAACGGTGCGTTCACCAAAAAAACCACCACTGGTACTGTTTTTACTGAGTCCCATATCAGCCATTAAATCACTTTTTACCAAATGATATTTTTTGTCTTCGCCTCTTTCAAAATCTAAATCTGCATACAACTCTTTGATCCAATTAATATTGGCATTTCGGCTGATAAACATATTGATTTTCTGAACCGCATAGTTGCCATCTAATGTGATGTACATATTTCCCCTGAACAATAAATCATTGGTATTTCGAGGCGTAAAATACAATTTCACCAATTTGGTACCGTAATCATCTGTAATGGTATCACGGATATAATACATGTAAAAAGTAGGTGCTGCATTGGCAATAGGACTCAAAAACTGGTAGGTAAAAATGGGGATATTGTTTTGATAGATATCAATATTCTCATAAAGCCGATTCAATAGTGTACTCAATCCATCATTGTCAACATAACTGCCAAAATTTACTTTTTTCTCCCCTAAAATCAATGATTTAGACGCTGATGGATCTTTTCGCAAATACTGTTTAGACAGTCGTTCTTCCAAATAAATGGGGAGCAGAATTTTTCCATTTAATTTAGAACTATCGCGGTTTTCAAATAAGAAATTATATTTCTTAAGCATCCGCGAATTGGTTACTTTATCGTTTGAGTTACTTAAAGCAGCTTGAATTTTCTCGTATTGCTCATACTCAACATAATCATAGCTGGCTATTCTATTATTCTCTCTGTTCTCAATGACTTTTCTAATCAATTCTACAGCAGGATTGTCTTTATTGCGATACTTAGCCCTTTTGTTGGTATTCACCGTTACATTGGTTAACAGTGCAGGATCTGGTCCTAATTCAATATTGATTTCCTGCATTTTAAAGCGTGTTACATTAAACTGAACCTGCCTAAATCCTACAGATGATACCACTACTTTATTAATGGTCGTATTGGTAATAATCATATACCTACCCAAACTATCTGTTACAACCCCTCTCCCTTTTAAAAAGAAAACGCTTACCCCTTGCAAAGGACGTTTGGTAATAGAATCAATTACAATGCCTTTTACCACAGTTTCTTGTGCAGATGCAGAAGAAAGTTTTATAAAAAAAACCAATGTAACCAAGAGCTTAAAAAAATAACTGCCTTTCATTAACCATACTTTATTTGAAAACAAATTTCCCTTGCAATAGATAATTGTAAAACACACCTACTAAAAGTGAAACTAAAATTTTTGATACCATATAATTGGCATGAACATAATGTATCATAATGGTCATGCCGCCTATGTTTAATAATAAATTCCCAATCCAAACAACCAAATACTTTAAAGCCTGCATTGGAATTGGTTTTGCAGCGGATTTAAATACCCAATACCTGCCTAAACTGAAATTAACCATTCCGCCACTGATGGTTCCTAAAGCCGCCGCCAATACCGCTTTTAATTGCAATACCTCAACAAAGAATACCGTCATTAAAAAATCTACCCCTGAAGCAATTAATGATGCCGCTTGTGCTTTTATGAAAACATGTTTTACCATAGGTTCAAATACAATAAACCTTGTAAAACAATATTGCTGTAAAGCCCTGCCAACACATCGTCTGCCATAACCCCCCATCCCTTTGGCCAACTTTCTAATTGCCTAATCAGTAACGGTTTTGTTATGTCAAAAAAACGAAACAAACCAAGGGCAACCATTAGATTGGTGAGATTGATGGGTACAAATACAAGCGCAATCATCATTCCAGCTACTTCATCAATCACTACTTTACTGCTGTCTTTACCCCATATTTGCTCAACACAACTTGCGCCCCAAAGGCCATAGCCAATTACCAATAACGTCATCACTATTACAACACCAGAAGTCAGTGAAGGCATTGCAACATACCAAATAATGGCTGTTGCAATAGCTGCAACTGTACCACCACCTTTTGAAATGTATCCTATTCCAAAAAAACTGGTCAGTATCTGATGCAATTTTATCATAACGCTTCTACTACATCTTGGTAGTAATCTAATCCCAAGTGTGTAATAAGATCTTCACCCATGATATGGCGAAGTGTATTTTGCAATTTGATTAATTGTTTAAAAATATCGTGCTCAGGTCTTAACCCTGGCAATGTTTGAGGCGACTTAAAGTAGAACGACAACCATTCTTGAATGCCACTCATATTTGAGCGCTTGGCCAAATCCATAAACAACGCAAGGTCTAAAACAATGGGTGCTGCCAAAATAGAGTCCCTACACAAAAAGTTGATTTTAATTTGCATTGAATATCCTAACCAACCAAAAATGTCAATATTGTCCCAGCTCTCTTTATTATCACCATGAGGCGGATAATAGTTAATGCGCACTTTGTGGTACAAATCACCATACAATGCGGGATTAATTTCAGGCTGAAGAATGTCTTCAAGCACACTCAATTTTGAAACTTCCTTTGTTTTGAAATTATCCGGATCATCTAATACTAGCCCGTCTCTATTACCAAGAATATTGGTAGAAAACCAACCTCTAATGCCCAATGCTCTCGCATGTAAACCAGGCGCTAAAACTGTCTTCATTAAGGTTTGACCTGTTTTGAAATCTTTTCCAGCAATCGGTGTTTGCGTTTGTTTGGCCAGTGATTCTAATGCAGGAATATCTACCGTTAAGTTAGGGGCACCATTTGCAAAAGGTATACCCAATTTAAGCGCTGCATAAGCATAAATCATACTCGGTGCAATGGCAGGATCGTTGTTGTGCAAACCTGTTTCAAAAGCCTCAATAGTTTCATGAACAGCAGATGTTTCAATGTATTTTTCAGTAGAACCACACCAAACAATCACCACTCTTGAGCAGCCATTCGTTGCTTTAAATTGTTCTATATCTGCAATAACTTGTTCCGCTAAATCAAATTTATTTTTACCCTCTTTAATATGGGTACCATCCAAATTTTTAACATACTCATGATCAAACACCGCTTTCATTGGTTGAATGGCTTCCAACTCTGGTTTTACGGCGTGTAGTAACATTGGTTCAAGTACTTTTGCGTTGGCAGCAGCTTCAAAAACATTGTCTGCATAAACATCCCAACCACCAAATACGATATCGTTTAAATTTGCCAAAGGCACAAAATCCTTAATTAACGGATAACGATTCTCTGTTCTTTTCCCTAAACGAATATTCCCCATTTGGGTCAATGCACCTACAGGTTGCGACAAGCCTTTATTTACTGCGATAACGCCAGCAATCATTGTTGTACCTACCGCACCCAATCCTGGAATTAAAATCCCCAGTTTTCCTTCGGCAGGGGTAATGTGTTGTTTCATATATTTTGTTCTTTAAATATTTACAATTTATTTTTTAGCCCATTCACCATCAAATTGGAAATCGCCCCAATTCGATGTTCTAAACCAACCAATTTATCATTGAAAAAATCGCGTTCAATACCTCTGATGCTGCTGACTACAACCGATGGCAATAAATCCATTTCTTGGGATAATGCTTGACTGAACTCACCTGATTGAATACCAAATTCTAATATGGATTTGATTAAATTGGTCTCTAACTGAGAGTACTCATTAAACAAGCCCTTTGTACAAGTATTTTGCTCACTCAGCTCACCACAAACCACTCGGTAAAGATTCAACATATTGCTAAGTACCTTAATTCGAGTGACTGCAAATGTTTTTAATTTTTCTTCGGCTGAATCAACTGCACCAACGGCAATTTGGGTTTGATTAAAGACGGCTTGAAGCTCTTTTTGTAAGACTTCTTCAAAAATTTGCTCCTTACTTTGATAGTAATAATACAGGGTACTTTTGCCTTTTCCCAAAGCTTTGGCAATATCCTCCATGGTGGTCTTTTTCAAGCCAAAAGTCTGGAACAGCTTTTGGGCTTCCCGAATGATGTCTTCTTTAAAAATCTCTTCTTTTACCATAAACTTTTAGACCAAAATGGTTTACGGGTCCAAAAGTACAAGAATTAGTCAAGAACTAAGTCTTAATAAAACCTTAATATTCAAAATTAAATAATTTATTCATGAGTTAAAATATGAATACACCTTGATAATCAATGACTAGAATGATTTCTAATGGACGTTTAGCTTTAAGTATTCTAATAAAATTTATCATATGAAGTCTCTTTGGCAACTCATTGGTGTTTGTTTTTTGGGATCTTGCACTACTTCAAAAAAAATTATTGACACATCCAATAACCTTCAATCAGTCAAGTCATACATTCAACAAATGGTGTATTCACCTCCTCATCAGCTTGGGTTAGATAGTTTTTATAAAAAATATGCTGATGCGTATGGCATTCCAATTGTATCATCATCTAAAGTACCAGATGATGCCATACTCATTGCAAGAGATATTGTCAATTTCATGTTGGTCAAAAGACCAGATATTCGGTCTACATTGATTCAGCAAAAAGCCCGTGTACTGGTTATGGCAGAAACAGAAATGGAAACTGATTTACCAGAAAGGAGGAATTGGAAAAAACCTACCAGAGATGACAAACGCCTTACACCTGGCGAAAGAAACAATTATGATCAACCCGGAGGAATTGCGAGCATGAC
This sequence comes from Sediminibacterium sp., assembly GCA_027490265.1. Taxonomy (GTDB): domain Bacteria; phylum Bacteroidota; class Bacteroidia; order Chitinophagales; family Chitinophagaceae; genus Sediminibacterium. The sequence continues at coordinate 1,216 of JAIXYL010000070.1, read as the reverse complement.
AGATCGAGAATATTGGAACAAAAGGGCTAGAGGTATGGGAGGTACAATTACTTCTTGTGCAGAAGAAAATTTACTGGGCTATCCCAATACACGCTATTACGGCGAAAATATTCTCATACATGAATTTAGTCATAATATGATGAACGCAATTAGAACCTGTGATACTGCATTATATCGAGAAATATTGGAAGCATACACCATAGCAAAAAATGCGGGCAAATATGCTGGACAATATGCTATTAATACATCAGCTGAATATTGGGCTGAAGGCACACAATGGTGGTTCTGGTCTAATTATGAGTTTTTTGATAAATCACAAAGAATTCAATCGCCTGAAGATTTAAAGGCTTATGATCCGGTGCTCTTTAATATACTAAGTAAGGTTTATGCAGGACATCATAATCCAGCTGATATTTATTACGGCAAGAACTTAAAACCCGTCAGACGGAGTAAATAAAGGGGTGAGCATATCAATTGACCACCTTATACAATTGAGTCTTGATTACTAGTAATGAAAAAGAGCTGCAAATTTGCAGCTCTTTTTGTGACCGCGTTAGGATTCAAACCTAAAACCTTCTGATCCGTAGTCAGATGCTCTATTCAGTTGAGCTACGCAGCCATTCCCTTAAGGGGCTGCAAATATAATCCAAACATTATAAATCGCAAAATAAGTTCAAGACTTTTACTCAACCAGCCAATCTCTTCGGATAATCTCCCCATTTTGTTTAACGCCCTCAATAATCAGTCGGTGTTGTTTGCTCCGGTCATTGTTATAATATACCAAGGTCATTGTGGGTTTTTCTTTGCTAAGATGAACAGTTGGTGCCCAAAGCAAGGTTTTACGCTGATCAATCACTGCTTTATTATTGGCTTTTGAATAATCTGGTTGAATATATGTTGGCGGTCTAGTAAATCCTTTGATCATGAAACTGGTCAATTTTGATTCCCTTGGGAAATGATTCCCTTCATCCCCCAATTTTGTATAAATCGCAATAGCGCCATTAGGTGCCCCTAAGGCAGCCCCTAAAAATGGGGGTTTGAAGACTTTTACATATGCGATCTCGTTGATATTAATTTCCAATACTTTTTCTGGTCTAATCATAAATTCATTTAGAAAAATTTTAACCTCGTCATTGTAATTACTACGCCATTTGATATTGGGGATACCCCAAATTCCTGAAAGCCCATTTGTTGTATCAGGGGCAAAGCTAATTTG
>JAIXYL010000010.1 GCA_027490265.1 Sediminibacterium sp. | reverse complement strand
ATGCATTTTGAAATGCAGCACCGTTGGCCAAAGCTTGGTAATCAGCCGTCATTTCAACAACATTATTTTGTGCATTGGCAATCATGGTATAGCGATAAGCAATCACCAAATCATTCATATCGTAATCACCTGCACTAGGAAATAAATCTTCAAAAGCCAATACACCCCAATTCTTTTCAGAAGGATAGTAATTGATATAGGCTCTTTCTGGGTCTGTAGGGAATTGGTCTAACTCATCAATCACACCGTCTTTGTCTGTATCAACCGGAATTTCTGCTTCCTTAACACCACCTTTATCTATCGCGGTAATCGGATTAGATGTGGCATAAATCAATAGGTCGTTAAAATCTTGATCACAATCAGGTTGGTCTCTTTTAATATCTTCAAAACCAATCATGAAATAATCCTTGTACTGCAACAACACATTGTGTCTGCGCAATTCTGGATCTCTCTCTGGATTCAAGTTAGGATCAGAAAATAAGGCAGTTGCAGATAACGTCACATCTTTGCCATTCCATGCATTTTGGAACAATACCAAACCAATGGTTGTGCCTGCGCTAAATACACCCAATTTTACTTTATCACCAGATACCATATCACCACTGCTTAACTTTAAGCTGGCATTGGGGAAAACAAATTTGATCTCTTTAATATCAGCCAAAGATTTAGGCGGATTTTTTGAATCATACGTATAAAAACCTAAAGCGTTTCTATAGCCTGCACCCTCGTGCACAAAAGTTAACCACACTTCAGCATCTTCAGTGATATTGATATTAGACGTTGCGTCTTTAGCAATGTATTCAGGATTTTTATTGGGCACTTTGCTTTGTTCAGGCAAAGAAGCGTTCAATGAATTCAACATATCTAAGCTGATTTCATCACCAGGAGATTCCAAATATTTTGGTTTACCAGAACTTTCATAATCACCCAAATAAGAAAACTTGGTATCGGTTTTTACACCATTGATATCCATGCTGACCATGCCACCATTGGCACTGCTGGCTGATCTGATTAAATTAGCGGCATTCGTAGCTTTGCTTTCATTGCCACTTAAAATACCCACTACATTACCACTGTAAGCGGTTGAACCACCAATGGTGCAACTCAAGCTATTGCTATTAACAGTCACTAATACATTTTGTAACAAACCAACATAGTTGGCATCTACTACCACTGTGTCCATATAAGATGGCAAACTGGTTTTGGTAGCAATAACGCCCTGTGCATTGGTAACACCTTTAAACAACAAATCACCAATTTTACCATTGCTGGTGCTGTATACATTTACAGGCACGCCCACAATTGGCTTATTGCGATTGGTTAATGCCGTAATACTAACGGTCACTTCTTTAGTGGTAAGATAGTTGAATCCATCAGGCGCAATTTTATTAACTGGAGTAGACGGATTGGTAGGATTGTTGGGGTCTGTTTCAGCTAACTTTTTACAAGATGCCAAAGCCATGATGGCCAACAAACTGATCGATAGGGTAATTTTATTAAGCATATATAATGTATTGCGTTAATTAATGCCATTATGATGCCAAACTCAAAATAAATTTTAAACCAATGAAAATCAATGACTTAAAAAAGTGCTTTTGAGTTGATTATTCCAAATTTGGGAATAAAATCTAAAAAATAGACGATAAACCCAAAAAGAACCATTCGGTTGGGGGGCTACCTTATTTACCTAAAGTTATCGAATATTATGCAAATATTCACTGCCTACTTTTCCGTAATTATCGTTTAAATGAGCCGTAATTAAAGCATTCAAAACCCGTTGCTCTTTTTGAGCACTGTGGCGCTTGATGAGAGACACTTGTTGATTGATGATGTTCAAAGAGGCCACAACTGGCACAAACTCAGCCAATACATCGTTCTTTAATACCCCATATTCAAAATGCTGGTAACAGAACTTTACTTTTTGGCCATCTGCAAATTGATCGGCATTGCTGATCACTGACGCATTAAAGTAAATACCCCGATCTGATGCGGGTATTTTCCGCACAACAGACACGCCGCCCTTTTCCCAAGACAAGTAAAAAAAGTTTTGGCTGTCCAATTTGTAGAATGGAATAATTTTTAAAGGGAGACCGGTAACCAATAACACCCGATGATTGGTTTCTGGTGAATGAAAATAGGTTCGGGGATTATAGCCTTCATAGTTCAATGGCCTCGACACAATTTTATACTCACTGGAAATAGAGACTGCTTGATCTTTCACTGGAATATCCTTACCTGCTGATTTGGGGGTGATTTCTAGTCGGCCTTTTTTGGCGTGGATAAACACCACTTTTGAATTGGCATCACCCAATACAATGCGGTCTGTCGGTTTAACAATGTCGCCCATTCGAATAACCCTGCTATTCAACGCATTGGTGGCACTGCCTTTTACATACAATACATAATAATTATCCTCTTGCATGAAACTGCTGCCCAACACAAAGAACAACAGCGCAATCAATACTTTTTTCATTTATTCAAATTTAAAAACATCATCAAACTTATTGCATAACAGCCGTACCACCTCGATGCTTGGCCCCATATTGAAAGGCTTGCACTTTTACAGGCGACTGTCCATCCATTTCTACCCTAAAGATATAATCATAATCGTCATCACTCAAAGCATTTACGGGACGTTGTCCTCCCAATGCTTCAATGGTTTCTAAGACTGTATTTGAGTGGCCAATCAACAATACCGTTTTCCCCTTGGCTAATTGCATGATTTGGGCTGGCAATACAGACAGTTGACGGGGATTGTATAGTTCCATCGGTGCGGTAAAATGTGCCGCTGTTTGTTTGGTCCGTTTGGTATCGGTACTAAAGATTACTGCGATCTTGGTTTGCTGTAAATAGGTTGCCAGGTCTTTTGCACGCTGTTGCCCTTGTGCATTTAAATCTGGATTGGCTCTGGTAGCCATCGCCGTGTCTTTTTCTGCGTGTCGAACAATCCATACCGTAGTCGTTTGCGCGGCGGCTGTGATCAACCCGCCAAAACATACTATCAATGTAATCATCCATTTTAGTCGTTGCATACTGCTATTATTTGAAATGTTTAAATGCCGCATAAAACTGCATTACAAATTTAAATGAATTCAATTACCCGCAAGTTCTTGCAAAACAGTCATTTATTCATTAAATATAATTAAACTTGCAGCCAAACAAGTCATTTATTATGTGTGGAATTGTTGGTTATACAGGACCAAGAGAGGCTTATCCTATTGTGTTAAAGGGCCTCAAAAGATTGGAATACCGCGGTTATGATAGTTCAGGTGTAGCATTATTACACGATCATCAGATTAATGTTTATAAGAAAAAAGGCAAAGTAGCTGAACTTGAAGAAGCCACTATTGGCAAAGACGTGCATGCACATATTGGCATTGGGCATACGCGTTGGGCAACCCATGGTGAACCGAGTGACAGAAATGCCCATCCGCATCAATCACAGAGTGGTGAACTCGCCATGATTCACAATGGCATCATCGAGAACTATACACAAATTAAAAAAGAGCTGGAGTCTAAAGGCTATCAGTTTAAAAGTGATACCGATACGGAAGTTTTGTTGAATTTTATTGAGGACATTAAAATCAATAACAACTGTTCTTTAGAAGAAGCTTTGCGCATTGCATTGAAACGTGTGGTAGGCGCATATTGTATTTTATTGATTTCTAAAGACGAACCTGAAACCATTATTGCTGCTAGAAAAGGCAGCCCCTTGGTCATTGGCATTGGGAAAGGCGAACATTTTTTGGCCAGTGATGCATCCCCAATCATTGAATACACCAAAGAAGTGGTGTATGTGAATGATTATGAAATTGCCATCGTTAAGCCCGACGAATTGATTTTGAAAAACCTTGGTAATGAAAAGCAAACGCCATTTATCACCAAGCTTGATATGGAATTAGCAGCCATTGAAAAAGGCGGCTATGATCATTTCATGTTAAAGGAAATACACGAACAACCCAATACCATTCATGATTGCTTAAGAGGGCGTTTGTTGCCTCAAAGTTTACAAATCATGATGGGTGGTATTGAAAATAATATGGACGCTTTCATCAATGCCAATCGCATCATGATTGTGGCTTGCGGTACCAGTTGGCATGCAGGTTTGATTGCTGAATATTTGATTGAAGAATTTTGTAGAATCCCAGTTGAAGTGGAATATGCGTCTGAATTCAGATACAGAAATCCGGTGATTCACAAGGGTGATGTAATCATTGCCATTTCACAAAGTGGTGAAACAGCGGATACCCTTGTTGCGCTTGAAAGTGCCAAAGAAAAAGGCGCGTTTATTTTTGGCGTAGTGAATGCAGTGGGCAGTAGTATTGCTCGCTTAAGCCATGCAGGTGCCTATACGCACAGTGGCCCTGAGATTGGCGTTGCCAGTACCAAAGCATTTACTGGTCAATTGGCCGTGTTAATGATGATGGCGTTAAAAATTGGTTATGCCAAAGGCACTTTAAGCAAAGAGCGCTATGCGCAATTAATGCACGACCTTGAAAGCATCCCAGAAAAAATCAAAGAAATTTTAGCAGACACTTCCAATATTGAACGCATTGCTGAAAAATACAAAGATGCGGCTGACTTCTTATTCTTAGGCAGAGGCTATAATTTTCCGGTGGCATTAGAAGGAGCGCTTAAATTAAAAGAGATCTCGTATATACACGCTGAAGGCTATCCTGCTGCTGAAATGAAGCATGGACCAATTGCATTGGTAGACGAGCATTTGCCCGTAGTTTTTGTGGCTACCAAAGATTCTTACTACGAAAAAATTGTATCAAACGTACAAGAAATCAAAGCCAGAAAAGGCAAAGTGATTGCAGTGGCAACTCATGGTGATGAAGTGATTCCTGGCATGGCCGACGATGTCATGTTTGTGCCAGATGCCGATGAAGCCATTGCCCCTTTACTAAGTGTAGTCCCCCTTCAACTACTCAGTTATTATGTTGGGCTTTACAAAGGGCTTGATGTAGACAAGCCTAGAAATTTAGCGAAGAGTGTAACAGTAGAATAATTTAAACATGGCGCAAAATAATATCACCAAGACCCCCCTTGATGCATTAGGTTACGGATTTATAAAAGACCACCATATTCCAAAGGGTAAGGATGAATATTATTTGCGCAATATGCAAATGCGCAACGGTATTCATTACCGCACGTTAACCGCTTACGAAATTGAGCAGTTGGTGCGCAATGGCAATACCACCGACAACTGGAATCATATTTTGGTATCGGATGCATTTAATCCTGACCTCGTAAAAAATTGCAAGTTTCATGGCTTAGTGCGAATAGGCAAACTTGAACCGTTTTGCTTAGGCTTCAGCGATTTAAAAACACCCGTAGGGTTGTACAATTCTACCATCATCAGTTGCGATTTTGGGGACAATGTGGTCATCAACAATGTGAACTATTTATCGCATTACATCATTGGCAGCGAAGCCATCATTACCAATGTAAATGAATTGGTCACCACCAATCATTCTAAGTTTGGTAACGGCATCATTAAAGCCGATGAATCAGAAGATGTGCGCATTTGGATAGAAATTTGTAATGAAAATACTGGTAGAAAAATATTGCCTTTTGATGGCATGTTACCCGGTGACGCGTATTTGTGGAGCAGATTCCGTGACGATCATACACTACAAAACAAATTGATTGAATTCACTGAAAAGAAATTCAACAACAAACGTGGCTATTATGGCAAAGTGGGTGATAGAACAGTTATCAAAAACTGTAATATCATCAAAGACGTGTGGGTGGGTTCTGATGCGTATTTCAAAGGCGCCAATAAATTAAAAAACCTCACGGTTAATTCTGGCCCTGAAGGCAGAACACAAATTGGTGAAGGTTGCGAAATGGTGAATGGCAATATTGGCTATGGCTGTAGAATTTTCTACGGCGTAAAAGCCGTTCGTTTCATCATGGCCGATCATTCCCAATTAAAATATGGGGCGCGATTAATCAACTCATACTTGGGTCAAAACGCCACCATCTCTTGTTGTGAAGTGTTGAACTCATTGATTTTTCCAGCACACGAACAACACCACAACAACTCTTTTTTGTGTGCTGCCTTAGTAATGGGTCAAAGCAATATTGCTGCAGGAGCAACCATTGGCTCTAACCACAACAGTAGAAGTGCTGACGGTGAAATCATTATGGGACGGGGCTTCTGGCCAGGTTTATGTGTGAGCTTAAAACACAATTCAATCTTTGCATCATTTACCATGATCAACAAGGGCGACTACCCTGCTGAGTTGAATGTACCCATTCCGTTCTCATTAATCAGCAACGACACCAAGCACGATCAGCTCACCATCATGCCGGCTTACTGGTTTTTGTACAATATGTATGCATTGTCTAGAAATGCTTGGAAGTATGCGAATAGAGACAAACGTTTCGATAAAACGCAGGAACTCGAATACAATTATTTGGCTCCCGACAGCATCAATGAAATCTTTACCGCGCTTGAAAAATTAGAATTGTATACGGGTAAAGCCTATCTGCGGTCAGAGAAAAAAGCCGACACTGATCATGAAGAAGCATTATCGGTTGGCCGATTGTTGTTAAAGAGCAACAACAAATTGGTAGACAATTTGCAGATTACTGCTGATGATATTGAAAACAGCAAACGCCCAACCGTATTGGTGAAAGTGAGACAGGCGTATAAAGTATTTGAAGATGTGTTGTTGTTTTATGGTGTTAAAGAGCTGATCAATTTTATTGAATTCAATCAAGCGCAAAATTTAGCATCACTTCAGAAAAGCTTACCCAATAAGCTGCTCCGCCAACGCTGGATCAACTTAGGTGGTCAATTAATGCCCGAAGCCGACCTCACCGATTTGCGCAAAAAAATCAATACCGGAAAAATAAAAGGCTGGGACGATTTACATGCCCAATATGCAGCAAAGGGGCAATTGTATGCGCAACAAAAATGTTTACACGGTTTGGCTACATTAAAAGAGGTAACCGATTTACCCTTACACAAATTAGACGCACACCAACTCAATTATTTATTGAACAGTGCTGTCAATACCATGGAGTGGATGACCAAAGGCATTTACGATTCTAGGGCCAAAGATTACAGCAACCCTTTTAGAAAAATGGTTTACGAAAGCTTTGCAGAAATGAATGAAGTGGTTGGCAAATTAGACGACAACAGTTTTATTAAAGAACAAATAAGCGAATTGACAGCCTTTAAAAAAGCCATCCATTCGCTTAAGAAAAAACTGGGTGTTTAATTAAAATTTCAACCCTACACCTAACTGCACTTGTTGATTGGTCCATTTTTGTTGGTCAGAAAAATCATTGATATTCTGTAACCCAACATTGTATCGACCGTACAATCGCAACACTTTTAAATTCACTTGCGCGCCCAATACCATTGAGAAATCGCCAGATTTAAAGGCTTGCTCACCATTTTGCAAAAGATTGTCATTCTTGTTAATGAGCACCCCAAACTGAGGACCCGCTACAAAGGTCAACAACCCAATAGGGCTGTATCTTAACAACACTGGCACCATTAAATAATCCAACTTCAAATTGGTGGGTAAAGTGGAATAAATGGCATCAATATTATTGGCGCGCTTGGTGGCGGTTTGGCTCCAAATCACTTCTGGTTGCAAACCCCAGCGCTTGCTGAAATCTATTTCAGCAAATGCCCCTGCATGGTATGAAAAATCAAAACCCTGGTCAAAAGACTGACCATCAATTTTGTTCAGGTTCGCACCGGCTTTTACACCTAATCGAAACCCTTTTTGTGCCTGTAAACTTGTTCCAGCTATTAATAAAGCTGCAAATAAAAATAATGAACGCATAATCATTGGTTTTATACTCAAAGTCAATTTATATGCCATAGACGTATGAAACTGAACCAATGTTACACATGAAATGTTAAAAGCTAATGAATCAGTTTAACGAAACAGACAGAGACCGCATTATTGAAATGGCTTGGGAAGACCGCACCCCATTTGAAGCCATCCAATTTCAGTTTGGCCTTTCCGAAAAAGACGTGATTGAATTCATGCGACTCAATAGCAAAGCCTCTAGCTTTAGAATGTGGCGCAAACGCATGTCTGGCCGAATGACCAAGCACCAACAATTGAGAGTAAAAGGGGTGAATCGCTTTAAATGCAGTATGCAAAAAGCCATTTCAATGAATAAAATTGCCAAACGATAGGTCCTAGGCTTTCACCAATTCCATCACGGTAATTTCCGGCATAATCCCTACCCTGCCAGGATACCCAATGAAACCAAATCCCCTATTCACATATAATTTTTGAGCCCCATCTTCATATAAGCCTGCCCATTGTTTGTACATCCATTGCACGGGACTCCATTTAAAATAAGGATTCTCTAAGCCAAATTGCATGCCATGCGTATGTCCGGCAAACATCAGATCAATGTCTTTATATGCTGTTTTAACCTGCGCATCCCAATGGCTAGGATCGTGACTCAGTAAGAGTTTGAAAGGAATCTGTTCGGTACCCATCACGGCCTGATCCAGCTTGCCGTACTTTGGGAAACGGCCTTTGGCCCCCCAGTTTTCAATACCAATCACCGCAATTTTTTCACCATTTTTTTCTAAAATACGGTGCTCATTCATTAAAATATCCCAACCCATTTCCTTGTGTAGGTTGATCAAAGCCGCCAAGTTGGCGGATTTCTCCGTTTGGCTAGGCCACTGCACATAATCACCATAATCGTGGTTACCGAGGGTACTGTATACCCCCAACGGTGCTTTTAGCCTGGCGAAACTGTCTTTCAAAGGCGCCATTTCCGTTGCGCGGTCATTGACCAAATCGCCAGTGAATAAAATCAGGTCGGGTTGCTGTTGTAAGATCAAATCGATCCCGCGATTAACACTGGCCACATCCTGCAAGCTCCCACTGTGGACATCACTAATTTGAACCAGCTTTAATCCATTAAATGCATCGGGCAAATTGGGAAAGCGAAGGGTCATTTTCTTGACTTGGTAATTGTATTTATTTCTAAACCCTAAGAGCATGGTGCCAAATATTGTAGAGCCCAATCCCAACCCTATCCAGCTTAAAAATACAGAACGAGACACCATTTGACCATCCCCCAAGATTTGCCCACCTGAAGCCCTATAGACTTTGCTGATGGCCCACCAACCAGATCGGCGAATATCGTCAACCAAAAAAATAGTGGCTGCAATGAGTTTGGCAATGAAAAGCCCCGCTAAAATGGCAAATATATAGTTTCGAAATACTTTAGACTGTTGCAAAAAAGGCATAAACGGAAAAGCCAATAACAACACAATGGTACAAGCAGACAACACCCAAAATCCTACATGAATATAGAGGCGAACCCGCTCAGACAGCGGCTGGGTAACGGTTTTAATGGCTTGATACACATAAAAATCCAGCAAAACCATGATGGCTGCTATAAAAAACAAGGTTCGGGCACTGCGCATAATACTGTATAAAGCGTAAAGATAATATACCCAGTTAACAGCAATTGGATAATATTGTTTGAGAGCTGTTACCGAAGCCGTATTTTTGACAACCGAGAAAAGGAATAGCAATTATGGCAAGAATCATTGGCGTAGCCAATCAGAAAGGCGGCGTAGGTAAAACCACCACTGCAATTAATGTAGCAGCCAGTTTGGCTGTTTTAGAATACAGAACCTTATTGGTTGATGCCGACCCTCAGGCCAATAGTACCACCGGTGTAGGCTTTGATTTGCACAATATTACCAACAGTTTGTACGACTGCATGGTCAACAGTGTAACGGCCAACGACGTCATTTTAAAAAGTGATGTACCTAATTTAGACCTGATTCCTTCGCATATTGATTTGGTTGGTGCGGAAATTGAAATGATTAATTATCCCAATAGAGAAAATGTGATGAAGGGGATTTTAGACGCCGTACGAGATCGTTACGATTATATCATCATTGATTGTTCGCCTTCATTGGGTTTGATTACGGTGAATTCCTTGGTAGCATCTGATAGTGTCATTGTACCGGTGCAGTGTGAATTTTTTGCGTTAGAAGGATTAGGGAAATTATTGAATACCATCAAAATTGTACAAAACAGATTAAACCCTGCTTTACAAATTGAAGGCATTTTGATGACCATGTACGATGGCAGATTGCGTTTGTGCAACCAAGTAGTCAGTGAAGTCCGCCGCCATTTTGATGATATGGTATTTGCCACCATCATCCATCGCAATACCCGTTTAAGTGAAGCCCCCAGTGTTGGCAAACCAGTCATCTTATATGATGCAGAAAGCAAGGGTTCGGTTAATTATTTAAATCTCACCAAAGAGATTTTACAAAATAATGGGATGACCAAAATTTCTAATCAAGATAGAATCATTGAATAATTATGAGTAATCCAAAACCAAATAAAGACCTGATTGGAAAAGGCTTGAGGTCTTTATTGCAAAATATAGATACCGATCTTAAGAATACCAGTGGCAGTCTTAAAAATGAAGTGGTTGAGCAAGTCACCACCAGTTCAAGAATTGCTTTAGCAGATATCCAAATCAATCCAAAGAATCCTAGAAGAGATTTTGATGAACAGGCTTTACAGGAATTGGCTACCTCTATTAAATTACACGACATCATTCAACCCCTTACTGTAAGCAAACTGCCCAATGGTAAGTATCAGTTGATTGCTGGTGAAAGACGATTCAGAGCCTCTAAACTCGCTGGCTTAAAAGACGTACCAGCCTATATACGACAAGCCAATGACCAACAATTATTAGAGTTGGCTTTGTTAGAAAATATTCAGCGTGAAAATTTGAATGCCATTGAAATGGCCCTCAGTTTTAAACGCATGATGGAAGAGTTAAACTATACCCAAGAGCAAGTGGCTGAACGCATGGGGAAAGAACGCTCTACGGTCACCAATTATATTCGCTTACTCAAATTACCGCCAGATATTCAAGCAGCTGTGCGCAACAACAGCATCAGCATGGGGCATGCAAGGGCATTGGTGAATATTGATACCATTGACAAGCAATTGTATGTATTCAAAGAAATTCAACAAAAACAACTCAGTGTCAGACAAACTGAAGAGTTGGTAAGAAAATTATACAAGGGTGATAAGTCTATAACCAGCACCCCTGCTGCAAAAAGCGATCTTCCCCCAGCCTATCAAAAGATTCAAGACAACCTCGCGTCACATTTTGGCACAAAAGTGAACATGACCCATAACAAAAAGGGCTACGGCAGTATCTCTATTGAGTACTACTCTTTAGATGAGTTGAATAAGATTTTGGATTTAATGAATATAACCGTGGGTTAAATGGGCTTGCTCAAAAAATGGTGTTTGTTGTGCATCGTTCATTGTATGGGCGTTTGCGCTTTGTATGCACAGTCTGCTTCAGACAGTGTACCAATCAATGCCATGCCCTCAATGAGTGAAAAAGCCCTTGCCAAAATAAAGAAGCAACAAGCCGATTCACTTTGGTTGACCACACATGTACCGCAAAAAGCAACCAGACGATCTGCGTTGATTCCGGGATGGGGACAGGCATATAATCGAGAGTACTGGAAAATCCCCTTGGTATATGGGGTCTTGGCCATTCCCGCAGTAACTTATTTTTACAACACGTCTTTTTACAACAAAACAAAATTTGCCTACGAAGCCCGCTTTAAAGCGCAAAATGGGGACAGTTCAGATTTGGCTGCCATTGATCCCGAACTAACGGGATTAAGCATTGGTTCCTTACAAAACTATCGCAACGCTTTTAGACGCGACAGGGATTACTCAATTCTTTGGTTCATCTTGGCTTGGGGATTGCAAGTGGTAGACGCCACTGTATTTGGACATTTGCGCCATTTTGATGTCAGCAATAACTTAAGCATGCAAATTCACCCGCAATTCAACCCCAATACCAGAACACCGGGGTTATCTTTACAATTTAGCGTCAAGGACAAAGGCAAAAAGCCCTTGCATATTACCAGATAAATTTCGTCAAATGAACATAGCACTCATCGGATACGGTAAAATGGGTAAAGCCATTGAAGCCATTGCACTTGAACAAGGACATCAAATTGTTTTGAAAATTGATCTAGACAATGCCGGCGATTTAAATGCAGCCAATATTGCCGCAGCCGATGTAGCCATTGAATTTACAGGTCCGCACAGTGCCGTCAACAATATATTGACTTGTTTCAAATTGGGCATACCAGTGGTCTGCGGTTCTACTGGCTGGTTAGAACACTGGGATACCGTTGCCAATGCATGCCATGAACAAAACGGCACATTGATTTATTCCAGTAATTACAGCATTGGGGTCAATCTTTTTTTTGAACTCAACCAATATTTGGCCCAATTAATGGACCAATATCCTTCTTATGATGTGATGTTGAAAGAAATTCACCATACCCAAAAGAAAGATGCACCCAGTGGTACGGCCATCACATTGGCGGAACAAGTACTAGCGTGCATTTCCAGAAAATCAAGCTGGTCTAATCAACCCGAAGAAGCCCAAAGTCCTGTTTTATCCATCCTTTCCGAACGAACAGATCCCGCACCAGGTACCCACCACGTGAAATACCATTCTGCCATTGATGATATTGAAATCATTCATACCGCACATAATCGAACTGGCTTTGCTGGAGGTGCCATCAAAGCAGCCGCTTATTCCGTGGGCAAAAAAGGCATTTATACCATGAAAGCGGTATTAGGTTTTTCATAAATAATAATATCTTAGCAAATGCTTTCTAAGAAAACACAATATGCATTCAAAGCCCTTACCTTTATGGCGGAGCAAAAGCATGTTGGCCCATTTTTAATTGCTGAAATCGCAGAAAAAAAGAAAATCCCCCTGAAATTTCTTGAATCCATTCTGCTTGAATTAAAAAAAGCGGGCATCCTGAACAGCAAAAAAGGTAAAGGGGGTGGGTATTATTTTAATGCAGCGCCATCTTCCATCAATTTAGCTACAGTGATGCGCCTGATAGAGGGGCCAATAGCACTTTTACCATGTGTCAGTTTGCATTTCTATGAAAAATGCAGTGATTGCAATGAAAAGAAATGCGGGCTCAATAAAATCATGATTAAAGTGCGCGATAAAACATTAAGTATCCTAGAAAACCAAACCATAGCAGACTTAGTAACCCATTAACTTAAACCAAACAAACTCAAACATGAAAAAATTATTGATGTTGGCGATTTGCTTGCCTTTATTGCAAGCCAATGCACAAAAATTAATTGGCGGGAAAAACATTATTAAATGGAATGTAGGCTCTATGGCTGCCAGAAACCTACACTTTACTTATGAAAGAAGTATTACGAAGAATATCTCTTTCTCATTAAGTTACAGAACCATGAGTAAGGGTGCATTGCCTTTTAAAGACCAGTTTCAAGAAGCCATCAACAGCAATGATATCAACTTAAATAACTTCCAAATTGGCAATACTGCCATTACACCTGAATTACGCATTTATTTGAGCATGGGCAGAATGAAAGGATTTTATATTGCCCCTTATGCCCGTTTTGCTACATTCGATTTGGGTGCACCCATTAAGTACACCGCTTCTACCTCTCCATTGATTGAAAAAGAAGCGGTATTCAATGGTAAAATTAAAAGTACCAGTGCGGGTTTAATGATTGGCTATCAATTTCAAATCTTAACCAAATTGGTATTAGACTTCCAAATCATTGGTGGACATTATGGTACCAGCAAAGGCGACTTAAACTTTGCGTCTACATTAACACCGTTTGAACAAACAGAACTTAAAAAGAATTTGGATGAAATTGATCCAAAGCCGTTTAAGTTCACTTCAACTGTGAATGCTGCAGGTGCACAAATTAAATCTGATGGACCATGGGCAGGTATCAGAGCCGTGAATATTGGTATTGGCTTTAGATTCTAACAACGAACAACCTGCGTTATTTGCGCAGGTTGTTTAACATATCTTTCGTCATCAACGACAAATCGTATTGGGGCTTCCAGCCCCAATCTTTGTTTGCAACAGAATCGTCAATGCTTTGCGGCCAACTATCTGCAATGGCTTGTCTTGAATCGGGCTTATACGTAATTGAAAAATCAGGGATATATCCTTGAATACTGGCGGCAATCTCTTTGGGTGAAAAGCTCATGCCCGCTACATTGTATGAAGTGCGCACTGATATTTGATCAGCAGGTGCATCCATTAATTCTAAAGTGGCTCTGATGGCATCCGGCATATACATCATCGGCAAATACGTGTCTTCAGACAAGAAGCAATTGTATTTTTTTTGCTCCAAAGCTTCTAAATAAATTTCAACCGCATAGTCGGTTGTGCCTCCACCAGGTGCTGATTTATAACTAATCAATCCAGGGTAACGAATGCTTCTGACGTCAACCCCATAGCGTTGAAAATAATAATTGCACCAAAACTCACCAGCATATTTGCTGATGCCATATACGGTTGATGGTTCTATCACGGTTTGTTGCGGACACATTACTTTGGGTGATGTTGGTCCAAACACAGCGATACTGCTGGGCCAATAGACTTTATGTAATTTTTCTTCGCGGGCAATGTCTAACACATTTAACAAGCCCTGCATATTTAAATGCCAAGCCAAATTGGGGTTCTTCTCCCCTGTGGCAGATAAGATGGCAGCTAATAAATAAATCTGTGTAATATTTTGACGAATCACTTGAACGTGCAACATTTCTTTGTTCATCACATCCATACTCACATAAGGACCTGTGCCTTTTAACAATGGATTTTCTTCGCGTAAGTCAGAAGCCACCACATTGTTATTGCCATATTGCTTTCTCAATGCCAAAGTCAATTCTACGCCTATTTGACCCGATGCACCAATCACCAAAATTTTATCTTTTCTTGTTGGCATGTTCTCGTTTTTGAGGCACAAAGAAACGAAAAAATGCTGCACAAAAGGTTGCAACTGGCTGTTTTAGGATAGCTTGAATAGTTTACTTTTGTTTTATCTAATCAAGTTCAATAATTATTATATGTTGCCTACTTTTTTGCAAGACTTATTTAAAAATCAACAATACAACCCCGAATCTTTTTTTTTAATTGCAGGCCCCTGTGTGGTAGAATCTGAAGACATTGTGATGGAAATTGCGGAAACGGTGAGCCATACTTGCAAACAGTTGGGCATCCCCTATGTGTTTAAAGCCAGTTATAGAAAAGCCAATCGTACCAGTGCAGGGTCATTCACAGGCATTGGTGATGAAAATGGTTTGTCCTTGATCAAAAAAGTAGGTACGCAATTTGGCTTGCCAACCACTTCAGATATTCATGCCCATGAAGAAGCTGCTATGGCAGCCCCATTCATAGATATTTTACAAATTCCCGCTTTCTTATGCAGACAAACCGACTTATTGGAAGCAGCTGCACAAACTGGTAAAATTGTAAATGTTAAAAAAGGCCAATTTTTAAGCGGCGCCTCTATGAAATTTGCGGTTGAAAAAATTCAGAAAGCAGGCAATCAACAAATCATGTTAACCGAAAGAGGCAACACGTTTGGTTATCAAGACTTAGTGGTAGATTATCGCAATATCCCCGTGATGCAATCGCATGGCACCCCAGTAGTCATGGATTGTACGCATTCATTGCAACAACCCAATCAAACCAGTGGCGTCACTGGTGGCAATCCTGCGATGATTGGGACCATTGCCAAAGCAGCCATTGCTACAGGTGCCAATGGTTTATTCATTGAAACACATCCCAACCCAGCTATTGCTAAAAGTGATGGGGCTAATATGCTGGCACTGAATTTGCTACCTGCTCTATTAGAGCAATTAGTCATCCTGCGTGAAGCAGTGGTAAAATTATAAGCAATGAATAAGAGATGGATTTTAATGGCTTTGTTAGCAATAACAAGCACTGTAAATTTTTATGCCCAAGGCAATCAAGATATTGCCAACGCCTTGAAACAAGCATTGACCATTGGTGCAGAAAAAGGCACCGCTTTATTGGCACAACCCGATGGATTTTTTAAAAATGCCGCACTCAAAATCTTGATGCCCCCTGAAGCTCAAAAAATAGAATCAACCTTACGATCAGTGGGAATGGGCAAACAAGTAGATGAAGCCATTTTAAGCATGAACAGAGCAGCAGAAGATGCTTGCAAAACTGCAGCACCCATTTTTGTATCGGCCATTAAAAACTTATCGGTAACCGATGCGGTCAATATTTTAAAAGGCAGTGACACTGCTGCAACCAGTTATTTAAAAACCAGTACCACAGCACCACTGACCAATGCCTTTAAACCCATCATTGAACAGTCTTTACAAAAGACCAATGCCTCACAACAATGGGCTACATTGGTAAAAGCCTACAATCGATTTAGTTTAAGAAAACTCAACCCGTCTTTAACAGACTATGTAACGGAGAAAGCCCTTTCAGGCATTTATACACAGATAGCCGTTGAAGAAAAAAATATTCGTCAAAATCCAGCTGCCAGAGCAACGGATTTATTGAAATCGGTATTCGGGAAACTTTAACCGTTCGAGAAGATCCCGTCTAAATTATTGGTCTTTTTAACGATGCTTCTGATTTGCATATCAAGCTCGTTGGCACTTTCAATTAAGTGATCAAAAATCTCTTTGTTGTGTACAGAATTACTGCTGTTCAGTACTTCAATCACACCTAAGATATTGGCCAATGGTCTTCTAACTTCGTGCGACTGAATGAAAGCGATGTCTCGCAACACTTTGTTCTGTGTTTTCATCTTTTCTTGCACGGCAATATCATCTGTGATATTGCGATTGGTACCAATCAAGCGAATAGGCTTGCCGTCTGCATCTTTTTGTACAATGGCATGCGCTTCAATGTATCTGATTTTACCATTGGGCATATTGATGCGATAAACAGTAGAGTCGATGAATTTTTTACCATCGGCCAAACCAGCCAAGATATTTTTCATCATGTCTTTGTCATCTGGATGCATGGCTTTTTTAAAGATCTTATATGGCTTGAAAGGCGTGTCTTTGGCAAAGCCATATAAATCGTACATTTTCTCATCCCAAAAAGTGGTGCCGTCTGTTAAATCAACTTCCCAAACCCCAATTTGTGCAGAGTCTGTAGCCAACGACAATCGTTGCAAAGTTTCTTGTTGTTCTTTTTCTGCGTTCTTACGTTTGGTAATATCGCTTTCGATGGACATGAACCCAATATGTCGGTTAGACTCATCAAACAAGGGTTTGCAATCAATTTCTAACCAAAGGCTTTTATTGCGTTTGTTCACCACTTGTATTTCTTCTACAAATGCTAATTTGTTTTCAATGGAATACCGAATGCGCTTGCGAACTTTTTCTTCTGCAATAGGGTGCTCTATATAATAAAATATTTTTTGCCCCTTGGCTTCCTCCGCTTGGTGTCCAAGAATTCTATTGAATCCTTCATTCACCCAAATAATACGTTCTTCTTTGTCTGTTACAACAACTGAATTGGTCGTATTATGTGCCACCAATGCCATGCGCGTGACTTCTTCTTCTGTTAATTCTGTAGACCGTACAATTGGCGTGCCTTCTGGCATGTCTGATTGAATGGATGCAATGGTATTGTCGTTTAAATAGGCCCTGCTTTGCGAGAGCTCAATGGCTTTTTCGTTATTGGAATCGGTAGTCGTAATATCGTGCCCAACAGACATGATCCCCACTACAAAACCCAAGTCATTTTTAACTGCTGAAATTTCCCAATGGGTCCAAAAAAATTCATCGCCTTCGCAGGCTTTTCGTACCGTAATAGCCACTGGTTTTTCAGGATGCTGAATACAGGCACGAGCCGCTTCATTACAGGCTTTCACGTCTTCAGCATACACTGTATCCGCAAAATGATTTTGTGTTAAATTAGAAGAGATATGTGCAAACTTTTGTTGGAACAAAGGGTTCACGTACATGAACCTTCCTGATAAGTCGGTGACGACTACAGAAAAAATCAATGAATTCAATAATTGCTCTGGAAGCAATTGATCTACTTTCAATAGACTCATAGGTTTGTACGGTTGCGCCACGGACCAAAATGGCCATATGGCAGGATTAACAAGGCTCAAGATAATAAGTAATCGGCAGAAAATATATAAAAAACCATAAATACCAACTGGTTGGTATATTCCCATATGGGGCAAAAAAAACCTGGTTACAAGGTAACCAGGTTCAATGTTATGGATGGATCATAGCCGCGGCTGCCATTAAATATCGATGGCTTCACCATAAGCGGCTGCCGTTGCTTCTTTTAAGCCCTCACTCATCGTTGGGTGTGGGTGTACCGCATTCAAGATTTCATGTGCAGTTGTTTCTAATTTACGCGCTACCACTGCTTCAGCAATCATTTCAGTAACATTGGTGCCAATCATATGACAACCCAAGAACTCGCCGTATTTAGCGTCGTAGATCACTTTTACAAAGCCCTCGGTAGCACCAGCTGCACTGGCTTTACCACTGGCCATGAATGGAAACTTACCTACTTTAATATCGTATCCAGCATCTTTGGCTGCTTTTTCAGTATAACCCACACTGGCGATTTCTGGAATACAGTAAGTACAACCAGGGATATTGTTGTAATCCATGGCTTCAGGTAAATGGTGGAATTTCTTTTCTAGATAGCCAATATGCTCAGCGGCATTGATGCCTTCCTTAGCAGCAACGTGTGCCAATGCTTGACCAGGAGAACAGTCGCCAATGGCATAAATACCTGGCACAGAAGTTTGTTGAAACTTGTCAACAATCACTTTACCTTTTTCAGTTTTAATGCCGTTTTCTTCTAATCCAATATTTTCAATATTGGCAACCACCCCAACTGCACTTAACAATACATCGGCTTCTAATACTACAATTGAACCGTCTTGTTTTTTAACAGTGGCTTTTACACCAGCGCCGCTTGTATCAACAGATTCAACAGAAGCATTGGTCATGATATCAATGCCTTGTTTTTTGTATTGCTTCTCTAATTCTTTAGAAATGTCCTCGTCTTCTACAGGCACAATTCTTGGCATGAATTCAACGATGGTTACTTTGGTTCCCATGCTGTTGTAAACATAGGCAAACTCAACACCTATAGCGCCACTTCCTACTACGATTAAAGACTTTGGTTGTTCAGGCAATACCATGGCTTCACGGTAGCCAATTACTTTTTTACCATCTTGAGGTAAATTAGGTAATGCACGGCTTCTACCACCAGTGGCAATCACAATATGTTTGCCTTCTACCACTTGCTTAGATCCATCAGCTGCAGTCACTTCAATTTGACCCTTGGCTTTGATTTTACCATAGCCCATGATCACATCAATCTTGTTCTTCTTCATTAAGAACTGCACCCCTTTACTCATTTTATCGGCAACACCACGGCTTCTTTTAACCACTGCACCAAAATCGTGTTGTACACCAGTTGCGTTAATACCATAGCTGGCACTGTGTTTCATGTAGTCGTATACCTGCGCACTTTTAATCAATGCTTTGGTAGGGATACAACCCCAGTTTAAACATACACCACCTAAACTTTCTTTTTCAATGATGGCTACTTTGAATCCAAGCTGTGAAGCACGGATTGCTGCAGGGTATCCACCAGGACCACTTCCCAGTACAATTACATCATATGCCATGATAAGAGTATTAATTAAAATTGATAAATATTGGTTTTGCGGATGCGAAAATACTACGTTTATTCAAAGAATATGCGAATGGTCTGGTAAAACCATTTATTTCCATTAGAAACACCAGATTGTTGCATATGTTCATTATAGCCTTGAAGCCCAAAAAGGCCAGCCATATTGCCATTTCTAAGGGCAATTTCAAGGTATCCAGCCGAATTAAACCAGGCAATTTTACCATGTTCTGGCACAGACGCATAGTTATCACTGATTTTTTCAATCATTTCGTTGCGCTTAAACATGATTTTGAAACGACGCCCCTTCCCATGCTCTTCAAAGTCTTTCTGCGTAATATTGATCACCACGTTTTCAAAATTGTCAATAAAGAGGATTTGACCCTCAATCCAATTCTCTCCCACGGTAGGTTTTAAGGGGTATTTTTCAACCATTTCCTGTGTAACAGTACCAGCAGCAGTGACCCTCCCTTGCTTAAAAATATTGCCAACTGCAGCCACAATATCTGCTGTGATGGTCAGTAAGCCTGCATTGGGTGTCACGGGCACTTTAATGATTTGCGCGGGTTTGATCCCCGTAATCATGGTAATTAATCCATTGTCTGCGCAAATAATATTTTGCCCATTCCAATGGGCAATTAGAAAATGGTCTGTTTCAGATTCAAATACATTTAATAAAACCAAATGAAAGGACCCTTCAGGAAAAAACTTAAAAGCATTGCCACAGATATACGCTGCCAAAGGCAAATTCGTTTGAGACAAATCATGCGAAATATCGGCAATGGTTAAATCTGGGATAGATTGCAAAAACTGACCTTTGATGGCACCAACGATAAAGTCTCGCTGGCCAATATCAGAACTCATAGTCAGTATAGGCATGCTGTACAGCTAACGACAAAAGCGACTTGATTATTTTACCAACTCCCCGTTTTTAAAGAAAAATTTACGCACCAATTTATCGGCTAAGGAAGGGAAAAATTTATTCATGAATACTGTTCGCTTGCCTGTGAAAGTAAGCACTAATGTGCGCTTTCTTTTAGAAATGGCATTGGCAATATGCGCTGCACATTCATCGGCTGGCATCATTTTATCTTCTGCCATTTTTGATTCGCCGTTGGGTTTCCCTGCTTTGTCTAAAGCAGCATTGCGAATATTGGATGTAGTAAACCCAGGGCAAACCCACATCACATTGGTACCCGAGTCTAATAATTCGGTTCTTAAACTTTCTAACCATCCATTCATGGCATATTTAGAAGCGGAATACCCACTTCTACCCGGTAAGCCTCTATAGCCCGCAATGGATGATACGCCAACGATGGTCCCCTTATTTTTCATGATATAGGGCAATGCTAATTTGGTGCAATACACCATGCCCCAGAAATTAATGTCCATGACTTTGCGAATGGCATCAAAGGAAACGTCTTCTACCAATGAGCGCATCGACACACCTGCATTGTTGATTAAAATATCAATGGTGCCAAATTGCTTTACCACCATTTGAATAAAGTTGATGCAATCTTGTTCCTTGCTTACATCAGCCGTATGAATGACCAATGGCTTTCCAGAGTAAGCAGATTGCAGTTGATACAATTTATCATAATTTCTTCCACAAGTAGCTACTTTGGCGCCTGATTCAATAAATAACTGCACCAATGCTTTACCAATACCCTCTGAACCACCGGTAATAACGACTACTTTGTTCTTGAACTCAAACATGATTAAATTGTTTATATCTATCAAAATTACACTAAAGAAACCCTTAACAACAGAATAATAATTGTAAAAAAAAGCAATAAAAATTTGGCTGTAGTTTTATTTATCTTATTTTTGCAACCCAAATTAAAGAATACGGTAACGAACGCTTTAAGATTCTGTAGCTCAGTTGGTAGAGCAATACACTTTTAATGTATGGGTCCTGGGTTCGAGTCCCAGCGGGATCACAAAGCTCCGACGAAAGTCGGAGCTTTTTTTATGCCATGAACGCATGAGAATGCGAACTTCAAAAGCCTTCAGTAATGTGTGAGCGAAGAGAGACAAGCTATATGTCTACACTTTATTCAACGCTTTCAAATAAGGTTGATCATACAATCGCTTACCAGTAGCTTGGTACAAAGCATTGGCCACTGCAGCAAACACAGGTGGAAAAGGGGGTTCACCCAAACCAGTTGGATCAATCGTATTTTTTACAAAATGCACGTCTATTTTTTTGGGCGCTTCTCGATGTCTGATAATCCGATATTGATTTAAATTCTTTTGCTGAGAAGTTCCTTTATCAAAAATCAACTCGCCATATAATGCATTACCAATCCCATCAACCACAGCGCCTTCCACCATATTCTTAGCCCCTTCCGGATTTACTACAAAACCACAATCTAATGCAGATACTACCTTCTCAACAACAGGTTGACCATTTTTCATCGTAATATCTACCACATGCGCCGCATAAGATGCATGACAAAAATAAGCAGATACCCCACGCTTGGCATTTTTAGAAGCAGGAGATCCCCAATTTGATTTTTCTTTCAACAATTCGAGTACGCCTATATATCTGTCGGCGTCATAATCATTGTTCTTACCAATTGGACTAGCTTTTGCTTTTTTCAATAACTCAATGCGAAATTCCAAAGGGTCTTTACCTACTGTTTCTGCTAATTCATCTAAAAAAGACTGCTCGGCACTTGCATTAAAATTTGAACGAGGCGCTCGGTATGCACCAATGGTAATATTAGAAGGCAATTCCCAACTCTCCGCCAAATAATTTGCAAACACACCAGCAGGAAAACGATTTTCGTGTAAAGGACTTTCTGGGAAACCTCCTCCAATCACATGCAATGCTGTAATATTATTATTTTCATCTATGGCCGCTTTATAGGTCATGATATAAGTAGGACGATAAATGCCATTGGTTAAATCATCTTCTCTTGTATAAATTAATTTTACAGGTGCTTTTACTTTTCTTGAAATATGCCCGGCTTCTACAATATAGTGCCCATAAGCTCTGCGCCCGAAACCACCACCCATCCTGGCTAATTTCATGTCAATTTGTTCTGGCTTAAGATCCAAATTGGCCAGAATGTTTTGTTTCATCATTTCAGGAATCTGAATTGGTGCTACAAAAAATGCTTTATCATCGGTGATATGCGCAACACAACTAATTGGCTCCATAGGATTGTGCGCTAAAAAAGGGGCAGTGTAGGTTCTTTCTAACACTTTTTTTGCATTTTTAAACGCAGTTTCAGGGTCTCCATCTTTTCTTGCTACACGGGTTGGTTTCTTCTGCATGTCATGCATCTGACGCAAATGCGATACAGTATTTTCTAAACCAGCAGGAATATTTTCTTCTTTTTTTATTCCACCTCTAGTCATTACTGTATCTTTTTGAGATTGAAAAGGTTCCCATTGAGCAACCACTTTCTTTCTGGCATTCATTACTTCCCAAGTAGAATTTCCAACTACAGCAATTAATTTATTAAAAGCCCT
>JAIXYL010000063.1 GCA_027490265.1 Sediminibacterium sp. | reverse complement strand
TTTCAGTTTAATTTTTATACCCAGCTTTTTTAAAAATCGTTTTAGATAGATTCGATTGCCTTTTGTTGATAATGCATCTACACTGCCTTTCAAACTACAGGGCACTGAAAATCCAATGGCCGTTTTTACATTAGCGGGTACCCGATTTGGATACTCTGCGATGGCGCGAAAAGTTAAACTTCCCCCCATACTAAAACCTACCAAAATAATCTCTTGATAACCATATTGGTCAATCGCATGTTGAATCACGGCACGTAAATCATTGGCATCCCCGTGGTGATAAAATCGAACCAATCGATTCATTGTACCACTGCAGCTTCTGCAATTCCATCCCAATGCATCAAATCCATTCGCTACAAATAGCTTAGCCATCCCTGTAACATAATGCCTGCCTGCATCCCCTTCTAATCCATGCGTAATAATGACCAACCGATCGGTTGTTTTTTCAGCAGATGACCAATCCAAATCTACAAAATCGCCATCTGGCAACTCCAGTCTTTCTCTTCTTGCGTATGCAAAAGGCACTTGTCTAAACAAACTGGGGTAAATGCTTTGGATATGACCATTCCATTGAAGTGTTGGCGTGTTGATAGTTGGAGCAGATAAAATTGGCATGAATCAAATTGTATACAAATGTATTAAATAGGGCATTTTATTTAACTTCAATCTATGACTGGTAGCAAATACTTGAAATTCCTGAATCCATTGGCGTTGTTTAATACCAAGCGCACGAGAGATATATTTAAAGTAAACCCCACGATTACACCAGAAAGACAAGAAGCCGATACCATTGTGGCCAATATTTTTGACTACACAGCTACTGAAATACATGAGTTTACTTATAACGCCATTGAACCATGCACCAGGTTTAATAACAACGGACATATCAGCTGGATTAATATTGATGGTATTCGCAAAAAAGAAGTTGAGTCTATATGCACGCATTTTGGTATTCACTATCTTATCATTGAAGATATTCTAAGTGTGGGGCAACGACCCAAGATGGATGAACTTAATCCAGTATTGTATTGCTTAATGAATATGCTGTACTTTAATGAGCAAACAGGTACGGTTGAAACAGAGCAAATCAGCATTTTATTAGGCAGGGATTATGTCATCAGTTTTCAGGAAGATGCCAGTAGAGATGTGTTTGATCCCATCAGAGAAAAACTAAAGATTGCCGAATCAAAACTTAGATTAAGTGGTGCAGATTATTTGTGTTATGCCATGATTGATATGATTGTAGACAACTACTATTTGGTCATGGACAAAATTGGAGACCGCATTGAAATGCTTGAAGAGCGCATCATTAGGAGCAGCAATAAACGATCACTTGCAGAAATCAATGCCCTTCGTAAAGAATTGATTGTACTCAAAAGAAATGTAAGTCCTGTTAGAGATATTGTCAATGGCTTTGTTAGAACAGACAGTGATTTACTAGATGAAAGAACCAGAAAATATTTTAAAGACATTTATGATCATATTGTGCAAGCCAATGATTTGGTAGAAAGCCATCGAGATATGATGATCAACTTACACGATCTTTATGTGAGCAATGTCAATTTAAAATTAAATGAAGTCATGAAAGTTATGACCATTGTTACATGCTTATTGGCTCCAGCAACAGTAATTGGTGGCATTTTTGGAATGAACTTTGACGTGATTCCTTATGCTCATGAAAGCAATGGATTTTATATTGCAACCTCGTTAATGATCTTAGTGCCCATCATTATGGTTTTCATCTTTAGAAAACGGGGTTGGTTTTAAATCTTGATGGTTTTCCATCTGCCTCTTTTAAACAAGATCATGCTGGTAATGGCTATGCAGGTTTCGGTGATTACTATGGCCCAGAATACACCCTTGGTTCCCCATCCAGCATAACCAGATAATAAGTAGGCAACTGGTATTTGAAAAATCCAAAACCAAAATAAGTTAATGATAGTAGGTGTTCTACTATCTCCTGCGCCATTAAAGGCATTCATCATCACCATCCCTACACCATAAAATAAATAGCCAAAACTAATGATTCGTAAAGCATTAGAACCTGTTTCAATGACCATTGGTTGTTGGCTCATTAATCCTACAAAAAATGGCGCTGCTGTTATAAATAAAAATGACACGATGGCCATGAATATGCCATTGTATTTGGCCGTTTTCCAAACAGAGGTTTCGGCTCTTTCAATTTGCTGAGCGCCTAAGTTTTGGCCAACCAATGTAGCTGCTGCATTGCTTAATCCCCATGCAGGCATTAAAAAGAAAATGATCAAACGGATGGCAATTGTATAGCCCGCAATTGCATCACTGCCATATCCTGCAATAATTTTTGCCATAAAAATCCAACTGGCTGATGCAATTAAAAATTGTAGAGTACCTGTAGAAGCAATATTCAATATTGATTGTATTACTGATAAAACAGGTTTAAAATGTGCTAGGGTCAATTTGATGATACCCTGTCCTTTTTTTAAATGATACAGCTGATATAGAACACCAATACCTCTACCTGTTGTTGTGGCCATTGCTGCCCCTGTTAAACCATAAAAATGTATCAATAAAGGGCATAAAATAATATTACAGATATTGGCCAACCACAAACTTTTCATGGCAATAGCAGCATCACCTGCACCCCTGAAAATACCATTGATCAAGAAGAGCAACATGATCACTAAGTTTCCAGTTAACATGATGGTTACATAAGTTGATCCCATCTGTATCACTTCTGGAGAGGCC
>JAIXYL010000088.1 GCA_027490265.1 Sediminibacterium sp. | reverse complement strand
TTGTTGCCCGACCTGGATTCGAACCAAGACATACTGAACCAAAATCAGTTGTACTACCCTTATACTATCAGGCAATCCGACCCATTCTTTTGGAATGGGCTGCAAAAATAAGACTCGGCATCAATTGTTCCAAATTTTTTAATCCTGTTTTGGTTTTTTTGTGCCAAAAAAGCCCTGATTATGAGGCTGCTGACTCTCTTTCTTTGAGTGATTTTATTTTGTCTAATGCACCCGCTACCACATCACACATAATGGTATACAATGCACCCGGTTTATAATTGGCATAAATATGTTCCAAAGCCAGATTTTCATTGGCAATCACGGTTTGGGGTATATTGGGGTTAACCGATTGTATGCCTTCCTGTAATAAACCGATGATGTCCTCTGCAGTTCTGCCGCGCAAATTTTTATCGCATCGAATAATGATTTCGTCAAAATAAGCGGCAGATATACTCCCCAATTCGCGAATGTCTTCATCTCTTCTATCCCCTGTGCCACTAATCACCCCTACTTTATATGGGTAGTCTAATTGTTCCACAAACTGGCATAGCAGTTTAAGCCCATGTGGGTTGTGGGCAAAGTCTGCTAAAAAAGTAAAATGTTTGAAATGGAAGAAATTCAAACGACCTGGCGTTGTAATACTGCTTGAAATAAAGGTCTGTAAGCCCGTTCTAATGTCTTCAATCGTAATAGATTTAAACAGATAAGTGGCCATTACACTGGGTAAGCAGTTGGCAATATTGTGCACTGCTTTTCCTTCGAAAGTGAGGGGGATGTCTTTCACATGGCAAACCCTAATTTTCCAAGTACCTTTTAAAATACTGATATAACCATTTTCATAAACCGTGGCCAAACCGCCTTTTTGACAATGTTCTTGAATGCGTGGATTCTGCTCATCCATACTAAACAAAGCAATATTGCATTTGAGGTCTTTTTTCATCGCATAGACCAAATCGTCTTCCGCATTCAAGACAGCATAGCCATGCGGGTAAACAGTTTCAGGTACAACAGCCTTTACGCGTGCCATTTGCTCAACACTGTTAATGCCCCCCAATCCTATATGATCACTGGCCACATTGGTTACAATGCCTACATCACAATGTTCAAAGGCCAAGCCATTTTTTAAAATTCCGCCGCGGGCCGATTCTAATATGGCAAAATCAACGGTGGGATCCTTCAACACAAACTGGGCCGATATGGGGCCGGTACAATCCCCCTTCATCAACAACTGGTTTTGAATATATACCCCATCACTGGTTGTATAGCCTACTTTTTTGCCAGCCGTTTTTGAAATATGGGCTGTTAAGCGCGTGGTGGTGGTTTTTCCATTGGTACCTGTAATAGCAATGATTGGAATGCGGCCATTGCTTCTATCAGGGAACAACATATCAATCACCGGCTCAGCTACATTGCGTGGGAGGCCTTCTGCCGGTTCAATATGCATCCTAAATCCAGGTGCGGCATTCACTTCTAAAATAGCCCCGCCATTGGCTGATACAGGCGTTTTTAAATCCTGCGCCATAATATCAATGCCACAAATGTCTAAGCCAATGATTTTGGCTATGCGTTCGCACATCACAATATTTTCTGGATGCACTTCATCGGTTACATCTGTTGAAGTGCCACCGGTAGAAAGGTTTGCGGTGGTTTTCAAAAGGACCAATTCGCCAGTTGGCGGAATGGTGTCTAAAGTATAGCCCTTTTCATCCAGCATTTTCATGGTGCTGTCGTCAACCGTAATTTGTGTTAACACTTTTTCGTGTCCATACCCTCTTCTTGGGTCTTTATTGGTTTCATCAATCAACCATTGAATGGTATGAACGCCATCGCCCACAACCGACGCTGGTGTTCTTAAAGCCGCACAAATAAATTTATAATTGATGACTAAAATTCTAAAATCAAAACCAGTGATGAATTTTTCAACAATCACCGAACGCCCATATTGCTTGGCACTGTCAAACGCTTTGGTGGCTTGCTCCCAAGTAGTAATATTGGTAGTATTTCCTTTACCGTGGTTGCCATCAATTGGCTTGATGACCAATGGGTACCCGAATTTTTCAACGGCTTCTTCTAAGCCTGCTAAAGTTCTCACGACTGTGCCTCTGGGTACAGGAATTTCAGCAGCTTCTAACAAATTTTTGGTTTCTTCTTTGTCACAAGCAATGTCCACTGCAATATTGCCCGTAGTAGAAGCAATGGTTGCGCGAATGCGTTTTTGATTCACACCATAGCCCAATTGCACCAAACTGTGTTTGTTTAATCTTAAATGTGGAATGCCTCTTTTGGCTGCTTCATCTACAATGCAACCTGTAGAAGGGCCAAGCCTAGTGTCTTCTCTAATTTCTCTTAATTGTTGAATATCATTGGCCAAATCATAGGCAGTGCCTTCGGTAAGCGCTTCCGCTATTCTAACAGCAGCTTTGGCTGCATAAATACCAGCGTCTTCTTCTAAATAACTAATGACCACAAAATATTTGCCTGGTTCACCAGAGCCTCTGGTTCTGCCAAAACCTGTATTCATCCCTGCTAAGGTTTGTAATTCAAGTGCAATATGTTCAATCACATGTCCCATCCAAGTGCCTTCTGCCACACGTTGGAAAAACCCACCAGGTTCGCCAACACTGCATCTGTGGGCATACATGGAAGGAAACAATGCCGCCAATCGATCGCCAAATCCCTCAATGGTATTGGTTGGTCGCTGTTCCATCTCTTCCAGATCTAATTTCATCTGTATTAATTTGGTTCTGCGGATGCTCCAATAATTAGGGCCTCTTAAAATTTTTAATTCTTCTATTTTCATAAACCATTATTTGAGGAACATTGAATATATTGAATTTTTGTTGAAGGCAGCGGAAATCAAAACGCTTATTTTTGTTGAACGTTAATAGTAAAGCATGCAAATTCCAAAGGGTAAATTAATCGCCATCGGCGGTGCAGAAGACAAGGGTTCCGATTTAGAAAAGGGCGATATTTTTAGAAATAATCTCAATTTTTTTGAATTAGGTATTTTAAGGCGGATTGTAGCTGAAGCGGGTGGAGCAGACGCCAATATTGAAGTGATCACTACAGCCTCTACTATTCCTTATGAAGTAGGGGAGAACTATCTGGATGCCTTCGGAAAAATTGGGTGTACCAATGTGCACATCATTCATATTCGCAACAGAGAGGATGCGCAGAAGCCAGAATACATTGAACGCATACAAGCTTGTAATTGTGTGATGTTCAGTGGAGGCAATCAATTGAGATTGACCACCATTTTTGGGGGGACCCGATTCTTGCAAATTATTCAAGAACGCTATCGCAAAGAATCCTTTGTAATCGCTGGCACATCGGCTGGTGCAATGGCCATGAGCAATACGATGATTTACGAAGGCAATGCCACGAGAGCGCATTTGAAAGGCGAAGTAAAAATCACCACTGGTTTGGGTTTCATGGATGGGGTTATTTTTGATTCTCACTTTGAAAAGAGAGGCCGTTTTGCCAGACTGGCACAAGCGGTATCAGCCAACCCTTCCTGCATTGGTATTGGCCTTGGAGAAGACACAGGGATGTTGATCACCCATGGAAATCAAATGGAAGCCATTGGCAGTGGGCCTGTTATCATTGTAGACGGACACGATGTAAAACACAGTAACTTGGCAGATATTCCAGAAGGCAATCCATTGAGTATTGAAAATTTGAAAGTGCATTTTTGTGCAAAGGGCAATGGCTTCTTGGTAAAAGAAAGAAGTTTTGTTGAGTTAATGGGGGAACATACCACACCAGTAATGACCGATATTTATTAGACATTTTTCACTTTTCGATTCAAATACAATTTTTTGCCATGAAAAAATGGATGCCACTGTTCTTGATTTTTGCAACAATTTTATTAATGAGTTTTACTTTGAACAAAAAGAAAAAAGTCATCTTTTTTGGGGATTCAATCACGCAAATGGGCGCAGAGCCCGGCGGGTATATTCGCCTCATGGAAGCGTTGATTAAGTCGGATAATCAATCTGATGCATTTGAACTGGTTGGTGCTGGTATCAGCGGTAATAAAGTCACTGATTTGTATATGCGATTAGAAAAAGATGTGTTGAGTCAACAACCCGATATTGTGGTGATTTATATTGGTATCAATGATATTTGGCATAAGCGTTTGGCTGGCACTGGTACAGACTATGTTAAATACACAGAGTTTTATGAAGCCATTGTGAAAAAATTACAAGCTGCAAAAATTCAAGTAGTGGTTTGCACGCCTTCTGTTATTGGCGAAAGAAAAGATTATTCAAATGAACAGGATGGCGAACTCAATATGTACAGCAATTGGTTGCGCCATTATGCCAAAGTGAATCAATTGCCTTGTGTAGATTTAAGAACCAATTTTCAAAACTATTTAATCGCTAACAACCCTTCCAATGCAGAGAAAGGGTTGTTGACATCAGATCGTGTGCATTTAAATGCCAAGGGCAATCAGTTTGTTGCAGAAACAATGTGGCAAACTTTGAAAATGCTTAAATAACTTTTATCAAGAAATAATTTTTCTTCCCTTTTTGAATTAAGACATATTTGTCTTGCAATAAATCATTGTTGGTAACCGATAATTGATCGGCAGTTATTTTGGCTTTATTGATGGCAATGCCACCTGCAGCCAATAATTTTTTTGCTTCGCCTTTACTCGGTGTAATGCCTGTGTCGGCCAAGAAGCTAATCAAATCGTAACCTTCATTTATTTGACTGCGATTCACTTCAGCAGTTGGAACGCCTTCCATTACTTGTAATAGTTGCTGCTCATTAAGAGAGGCTAATAATTCAGTAGAGGCATTGCCAAATAAAATCTCAGATGCTTTTACAGCAAACTCATAATCGGATTTGCTGTGCACAAAGCAAGTAATTTCTTCCGCTAGTTTTTTCTGTAATGCTCTTGCGTGCGGCGCTGTTGCGTGTTCTGTAATCAGTGCCTCAATCTCTTCTTTTGGCAATAGTGTAAATATCTTGATCCATTTGGTGGCGTCTTCATCACTGGCATTTAACCAGAATTGATAAAACTGATAGGGCGAAGTTTTTTCTGGATCCAACCAAACATTGCCTTTCTCTGTTTTGCCAAATTTGCCGCCATCTGCTTTTGTTAACAATGGGCAAGTAAATGCAAAAGCTTCACCGCCTGCTTTACGTCTGATGATTTCGGTGCCCGTTACAATATTGCCCCATTGATCGCTGCCACCCATTTGCAATTTGCATTGCTTGTTTTGGTACAACCAATAAAAATCATACCCCTGAATTAATTGGTAAGTGAATTCGGTAAAACTCATGCCTGTATTGCCATCCAGCCTCTTGCGCACGCTGTCTTTACTCATCATATAATTCACCGTAATATGCTTACCGACGTCTCTGATAAAATGTAAAAAACTAAAATCCTTAAACCAATCGTAGTTGTTCACCATTTCTGCTTTATTAGGGGCAGTGCTGGTGAAATCTAAAAATCGGCTCAATTGTTTTTTAATTCCAGCCAAATTATGTTGCAAGGTTTCTTCACTTAATAAATTGCGTTCCTCACTTTTAAAACTGGGGTCTCCAATCATGCCGGTTGCACCACCTACTAAGGCATAGGGCTTATGCCCTGCTCTTTGTAAGTGTACCAATAATAATATGGGCACCAAACTGCCAATATGCAAACTGTCTGATGTTGGGTCAAATCCTATGTAGCCAGACACCATTTCTTTGCTTAACAATTCTTCTGTTCCAGGCATAATATCCTGTAGCATTCCCCTCCAACGTAATTCCTCAACTAAATTCATTTGGTCGTTATTTGAGTGGCAAATGTACAAAAGATACATGCATCCCATCAAAGCCGTAATTTTGTTTTGTAAAAATTGATCCATGCAAAAAGTTGGTGATGGTACCCGTTCCTTGAATTTCTTTATCGATACTATTTTGTTGACCATTTTGGCCATGTTGTTATTTCGGTGGTATAATTTTTACGTAGTCTATTGGCGATACACCCCACTGCATTTTGGATGGTTCTTTTTCCCCACTATGTTTGGCTACTACAGTTTGTTTGAGTTGTTTTTCAGTAAAACCCCTGGCAAATGGTTTACCCATTCCAGAGTGGTGTCTAAAAATGGCCATCGGCCAAAATGGTACATGATCCTATTTAGAAGTTTGTTGCGATTAACCATTGTGGATTTGTTTTTCGGTCCTTTTTTAGATGGCCCATTGCACGATTTTGCCAGCGCTACCACTGTAGTTCAAGACCCAGCCAAATAATTGATTTCGCAAATCGCAACAACTCCGGCAAGCATTTATCGTAATTTTGCCAATTATTTAGATTTCATCTTATGGCTAAAATTGGCATTAATATCGCAACGGGAAGTTTACAGCAGGCTGAAGTAATTGTTGGCATCGATTTGGGTACCACCAATAGTTTGGTGGCCATAATCCACCCAGAAAGCAAACAGCCTGTTGCGCTAAAGGAGTTTAACAGCAGTAGTTTGGTACCCAGCGTTGTGCACTTCGACGCATTGGGCAATGCAGAAGTGGGAGAGCAGGCTAAATTGTACCTAGAGTCTGATCCATCCAATACCATTTTTAGCGCCAAACGTTTGATGGGCAAAAGCTATAAAGACGTCAAAGACAATGCAGGATTCTTTACTTATAAAGTGATTGATGATGATACCGATAGTTTGGTAAAAGTGCAGATTGGGGATCGATTTTATTCGCCCATTGAATTGAGTTCATTTATTTTAAAAGAACTAAAAGCTAGGGCTGAACATATTCTAAAAACGCCAGTCAATAAAGCAGTGATTACAGTGCCTGCTTATTTTAATGATGCACAACGCCAGGCCACCAGAGATGCAGGGAAATTGGCGGGATTAGACGTGCTACGCATTGTGAACGAGCCTACCGCGGCCAGCTTGGCTTATGGTTTGGGTTTAAACAAAACAGAAGAAAAAACCATTGCTGTATATGATTTAGGTGGAGGTACTTTTGATGTCTCTATTTTAAAAATCACCAATGGTATTTTTGAAGTACTGAGTACCAATGGTGACACTTATTTGGGTGGCGATGATTTTGATAGGGCCATTATGGAATTTTGGTTGCATCAAATTGGCCTGCCTTTTAGTGCTGTTCAAAACGACAAAGCTGTATTGCAATCTTTGCGTCTATTGGCTGAAGATGCTAAGAAAGCTTTGAGCTCCGCTGATCATTTTTCAGCGGATTGGAGTGGCTATAGTGTATCCATCACCAAGGCTCAATTAGAGCAATGCTTGCTTCCACTCGTTGTTAAAACCATTGACTGTTGCGGCAAAGCCTTGTCTGATGCGGGTTTAACTGTTGGTGATATTCAATCTGTCATTATGGTGGGGGGTAGTACTAGGGTGCCATTGGTCAAAGAAAAAGTGAGTGCTTATTTTAATCAACCAGTAAACGATACTGTTAATCCGGATGAAGTGGTAGCAATTGGGGCTGCGGTTCAAGCCGATATTTTAGCTGGTAATAATAAAGATGTGCTCTTATTAGACATTACACCACTTAGCTTGGGTATTGAAACTATGGGTGGTTTAATGGATGTATTGATCCCAAGAAATGCAAAGATTCCTAATAGAGCTGCTAGGCAATATACCACTCAAAAAGATGGGCAGGGCTCCATGCGGATTGCGGTTTTTCAAGGTGAGCGTGATTTGGTGCAGCATAACCGCAAATTGGCCGAGTTTAATTTTAAAGGGATTCCTGGAATGCCTGCAGGTATGCCCAAGGTGGAAGTCAGCTTTCTAATAAATGCAGATGGCATTTTATCTGTTAGAGCCAAGGAGTTGAGAAGTGGGGTAGAGCAAACAATTGAAGTGAAGCCACAGTATGGTTTAACCGATGCAGAAGTAGAAATGATGTTAATGGACAGCATCACTTTTGCCAAAGAAGATATGGCCACCCGCGCTTTGGTTGAAGCACAAACTGAAGCAGCTCAAATTTTATCGGTAACTGAAAATTTTATTGCCAAACATGCGGCACTATTGAGTCAGACTGAATTGATGGATACGGCAGCTGCCATGCAAAATCTACAAATGGCTTTAACCATGAACGATAAAAATTTGATTCAAACAAAGATTGAAGCCTTAAATGAGATCAGCCGACCATTTGCTGAAAGAGTGATGGATCAGGCCATCAGTGGTGCTTTAAAAGGCAAACAGATTTAAGTGTTCATCCGCTAAAGAAACTGATATGTTTACTGGAATTATTGAAACGATGGGGGTGGTTGAAGCCATTCAAACCAATGGAACGAACGTCACATATACCATTCATGCTGACATTGCCCCCTTGCTAAAAGTAGACCAAAGCTTGGCCCATGATGGGGTTTGTTTAACCGTTGAGCAAATCAATGGCCATCAATATCAAGTAACCGCCATTGAAGAGACCATTCGTAAAACCAATTTGTTAGATTGGGTGGTTGGTCAAAAAATCAATTTAGAAAGATGCATGCAATTAAATGGTCGATTAGACGGCCATATTGTACAGGGGCATGTAGATTGTACAGGTATTTGTGTTGATAGGGTCATATTAGCGGGCAGTTGGGAATACCGTTTTGAATTTGATCCAGCGTTTGCAGCCCTCTTAATCGAAAAGGGGTCAGTAGCGGTCAATGGAACCAGCCTGACCTGCTTTAATGTGAACGAGCGTGGGTTCACGGTGGCTATCATCCCCTATACATACGAACATACTGGGATACATCAGGTTCAAATTGGGCAAAAAGTCAATCTAGAGTTTGATGTATTGGGTAAATATGTGCAGAGGGCCATTGCACTAAAAAAAGCATAAATATTTTGCCAATTAATTTTGCGGCCTTATCTTCGCCGCCTAAAAATAACCTGAGGAGGTATATAAGCTATGTTAATTATCGATTCAAAAGACTGCGAAAACATCGACAAGGCACTTAAAAAGTACAAGAAGAAATTCGAGAAAAGTAAGACTTTGTTACAGTTGAGAGAGCGTCAAGCATTTACCAAACCGTCTGTAGTACGTCGTGGTCAAGTGTTGAAAGCTATCTACAAGCAGCAGATCGCTAGCGGAAAGATTGAGGGATAATTATTTCCCATTCATCATACGATTAAGTAGTCTAGATTCGTTGTAATCTTGACTACTTTTTTTATGCCCCAATCAGACTATCCATTCCTTCAAGATTTCTTGAACCATTTAAGGTTCGAGCGTCGATATTCTGAGCATACATTAGTAGCTTATCAGAACGACTTGCTGCAGTTTACCCAATTTTTGCGGAGTCAGTTTGAAGCGCCTGCCATACAAACCGTTACTGGAACAATGATTCGGTCTTGGTTGGCCGAGATGAAAACCGAGCAAATCAGTTCCCGATCCATCAATCGAAAAATTTCAGCTTTAAAATCCTTTTTCAAATTTTTATTGAAAAACAATCTGGTAAATCAGAACCCAATGGCATCCATTGTTTCGCCAAAAATGTCGAAGCGGTTGCCATTTTATGTTGCCAAAAAAGACATGGAGCAGCTATTTGCCCATGGCAGTTTTACCGATGATTGGAAAGGCCGAACTGAGCGTTTGGTACTCTTACTTTTTTACAGCACTGGCATGCGGTTGAGTGAATTGATTCAGCTTAAACAATCTCAAATTGACCCATCAAACGGGCAATTAAAAGTTTTGGGTAAGGGCAATAAAGAGCGTTTGCTGCCCATTGCGCCCCCACTGATGGAACAATTAGTCGCTTACATGAAAGATCGGCCCGAGGCTGCGCAAATGGTCCCCAATATTTTTGTAACTGATAAAGCATTGCCTCTTCAACCAAGGACTGTTTATACCATGGTTAATACCCGGTTAAAAGAAGTGACCACCATCGAGAAAAAAAGTCCGCATGTATTGCGCCACAGTTTTGCCACCCATTTGATGAACAATGGGGCCGATATCAACGCTGTAAAGGAATTATTGGGCCATAGCAGCCTTGCCGCTACACAGATTTATACCCACAACACGATTGAGCAGTTAAAAGCTGTATTTAAAAAAGCACATCCCAAAGCTTAGCTTGTTAATCCCAAGCAAAAAACAGCCAGAATTATTGTTTTTTAATCCAAAAATTATTAACTTAAAGGTTCTGTTCAACTTTATCCAATGGTTGAATAGTCAGCTCTTTTAATTTTATTGTTTCACCGATTAAATGTTTAACACCATGAACGTTAACATTCAAACCGTCCATTTTGACGCAGATGAAAAACTAGTAGAGTTCGTAAACAGGAAACTAGCCAAGTTGCCTACGTTTCACGACAAGATTTTAAAAGTGGATGTTTTCTTGAAACTGGATAATGTGGTACACAACATCAAAGACAAAATTGCAGAAATCAAAGTGCATGTACCCAAGCATGAGTTTTTTGTAAAATCGTCTTCCAAGTCTTTTGAAGAATCTTTTGAAAGTGCATTGGAGTCACTTATTAACCAAATTAAACGCAAAAAAGAAAAATTAGCCGCCTAATTGAAGGCTCCCATCGGGAGCCTTTTTTGTTTAGAACCCTTGAAAACGCTGCATTTTAGGCGTTTTTTTTTATTGTTGATAAATTCTCTTCAATTTCATTGAAAAAAATCATTTCAAAATTTTGCCAAATAAAGATTTCCATTACCTTTGCCATCCCAAAAAATAGGGAAGTTCTTTGTTTGCCGAAGTAGCTCAGTTGGTAGAGCAGCTGATTTGTAATCAGCAGGTCGCGGGTTCGAGTCCCATCTTCGGCTCAATTTTGAAGTGGATTCAGCCATGCTAATCCAGCAAACAATAAAACGGGCAGATGGCCGAGTGGTTAAAGGCGACAGACTGTAAATCTGTTCACTCACGTGTACGTAGGTTCGAACCCTACTCTGCCCACAAACAATCGTAAGATTGTCGTTCTTTTTTTATGGTCAAGCGGAAGTAGCTCAATTGGTAGAGCGATAGCCTTCCAAGCTATAGGTCGCGAGTTCGACCCTCGTCTTCCGCTCCATTTTTTGAGTCTGCCGTTGTAGCTCAGTGGTAGAGCACTTCCTTGGTAGGGAAGAGGTCGTGAGTTCGATTCTCACTAACGGCTCTGCACTCAGACAAATGGCTCAGAAATAATTCCCTGGTGATATCCCGTTCAACTGGATAAGTCAGGTAACAACGGGATAGTGAGAAAGGAGATAACAATATTGCCTTTAGGGAGAGGCGAGATATAAATTTTTAAAAACACAACTAAAAACCGATACAAATGGCAAAAGAGACCTTTAAGAGGGAAAAACCTCACGTAAACGTAGGTACCATTGGTCACGTTGACCATGGTAAAACTACTTTAACTGCAGCAATTACTATTACCTTGTCTAAAAAAGGTATGGGTAACGTTGCAAAGAAATATGATGAAATCGACGGTGCTCCTGAAGAAAGAGAGCGTGGTATTACCATCAATACTGCACACGTTGAGTATCAAACTGAAAATCGTCACTATGCGCACGTTGACTGTCCTGGTCACGCTGACTATGTGAAGAACATGATTACTGGTGCTGCTCAAATGGACGGTGCTATTTTAGTTGTGGCTGCTACAGATGGTCCTATGCCTCAAACCAAAGAGCATATCTTGTTGGCTCGTCAGGTAGGTGTACCTCGTATCGTAGTATTCATGAACAAGGTTGACCTTGTTGATGATCCTGAATTACTTGAATTAGTAGAAATGGAAATCCGTGAGTTATTAACTTCTTATGGATTTGACGGCGATAATACTCCAATCATCCAAGGTTCTGCAACAGGTGCTTTGGCTGAAGATCCAAAATGGGTTGGTAAAATTGACGAATTAATGGAAGCGGTAGATACTTACATTCCATTGCCTCCTCGTCCAATTGATATGCCTTTCTTGATGTCTGTAGAAGACGTTTTCTCAATCACTGGTCGTGGTACAGTTGCCACTGGTCGTATTGAGCGTGGTATCATCAAAGTTGGTGAAGCTGTTGAAATCGTAGGTTTAATGGAATCTCCATTATCTTCTACTGTTACTGGTGTTGAAATGTTCAAAAAATTATTGGACGAAGGTCAAGCTGGTGACAACGCAGGTTTATTATTACGTGGTATCGAAAAGAAAGATATCCGTCGTGGTATGGTTATCTGTAAGCCAGGTTCTATTACACCGCACACAGACTTCAAAGGTGAGGTTTACGTATTGAGCAAAGAAGAAGGTGGTCGTCACACACCATTCTTCAACAAGTACCGTCCTCAGTTCTACTTCAGAACTACTGACGTAACTGGTGAGTGTACATTACCTGAAGGAACTGAAATGGTTATGCCTGGTGATAACATCGGTTTAACTGTTAAGTTGATCCAACCAATCGCAATGGAAAAAGGTTTGAAGTTTGCGATTCGTGAAGGTGGCCGTACCGTAGGTGCTGGTCAGGTGACTGAAATCATCAAATAAATTTGCCCAAGGCCTCTAGGGGCGTAAAGCAAAATAGTATATCTTTACAGAACAAAGTACTTAGCATCCGCTAGGTACTTTGTTTGTAAAAAGAAGTCTAAAAACGGGCATGGTGCAACGGTAGCATACGGGTCTCCAAAACCTTTGATCTGGGTTCGAATCCTAGTGCCCGTGCAAAAATCGTACACTGAACAAACGATCAATCACGGAAATGAACAAAATAGCGTTATACTTTAAAGAAAGCTACCAAGAGTTACTAGAAAAAGTAACCTGGCCTACTTGGCTGCAACTGCAGCAAAGTACAGTCATTGTTTTGGTGGCAACTGTCATCATCACTGCAATGGTTTGGGTGATGGATTTCTCCAGCAACCAGTTATTAAAGTTAGTTTACTCATTATTCAAGTAACAGCAACATGGAAGCAGTAGAAACAGTTCAAACCAGTGAAGCTCCTCAACAAGAAACCAAATGGTATGTGTTGAGAGTGGTAAGTGGTAAGGAAAGGAAAGTAAAAGAATACCTTGATAAAGATATTATCAGAAATGGTTGGCAGGACATTATCAAACAGATTTTCCTCCCCATGGAAAAGGTATACAAAGTGCAAAACGGTAAAAAAGTAATGCGCGAGAAAAACTATTTTCCTGGTTATGTGATGATGGAAGTGTTGGATGGCAAACTGAATGACGATATGGTTCAGCATATCAGTAATATCAGCAATGTGATGCACTTCTTAACGGACGGAAAAGGCTCAAAAGGGATGATTATTTCTTTGCGCAAATCTGAAGTGAATAAGATGTTGGGTAAAGTGGATGAAATGAATGATCAAGGCGTTACGATGAGCGAGCCATTTATTGTTGGTGAAACCATCAAAATCATCGAAGGGCCATTTAATGATTTTAATGGGGTGATTGAAGAAGTAAATGATGAGAAGAAGAAGTTGAAAGTCACTGTTAAAATCTTCGGCCGTTCAACGCCAGTGGAGCTGAGTTACATGCAAGTTGAAAAGTTATCCTAGTATATTTTTTAAGTTTTTTTTAAAGCCACTTCATTTCGAAGTGGCTTTTTAATTTATATTTAATACTTTTACGGACTGACTGATTATTATGAGAGTTGCACATCTGATTATTACTTACACCAATCCTGCGCAAACCGAGCGTATGATTCAACAGATGCAACACCCTGATTTTGATTTTTATATACACGTAGATGCTAAGTTTCCGATTGAATCTCATGCATTTGCAGCATCTATGCCTAATGTGTATTTAATACAAAATAGGGTAGATGTTCAATGGGCGGCTTATAGTACCATTCAAGCTGAGTTTAATGGACTTCAAGAAATATTAGATTCTGCCAGAACTTACGATTATATCAGTTTGATGAGTGGTCAAGATTATCCTATCAAGACGCCCGATCAAATGCAACAGTTTTTTGAAGACAGAAAAGGCAAACTCTTATTAAAATACAGGGCGTTTACAGGTGAGTGGGAAGAGGGGATGAATCGGGTAAATCGCTACCACTTAACCGATTTTAGATTTAAAGGCCAATTCTTTTTAGAACGGATGATAAATAAAGTCATCAAAAGAACCAATCAGCCGCCTGGTATGAAATTCTATGGCAGTTCAATGTTTTGGGCAATTACTCCAGAAGCAGCTGAATATGTATTGAACACGGTTGATCGAAATACTAGAATGAAGCGTTTTTTTAAGTTTTCTTGGGCACCAGATGAATTTTTGTTCCAGACCATTTTGTTGAATTCACCTTTTGCTGAATTAACCATCAATGAAAATTGTCATTATTATAAACATCCTCCACGCACCCCAAGTCCTAAAACCTTTTTGATGGAAGATTTAGAAGACATTTTGAGTTCCGACAGATTGTATGCGCGGAAGTTTGATATGAATCTGGAACCTTCATTGCTCGATAAAATTGATGAATATTTAGTCAAACAAAGGACATTAAATTAGTAAGGTTTATATTGCATTATGGCTTATTTATTGAATTTGGTAAATTTTAAAGATACAAGAGGCGAGCTAACTGTATTGGATAATGCTGAACGTTT
The DNA here is from genome assembly GCA_027490265.1 of Sediminibacterium sp. Lineage (GTDB taxonomy): Bacteria > Bacteroidota > Bacteroidia > Chitinophagales > Chitinophagaceae > Sediminibacterium. The sequence continues at coordinate 1,096 of JAIXYL010000088.1, read as the reverse complement.
ATTGCCCTTTAAAATCAAGCGTGTTTTTTATATTTATAATGTTGATGAAACCGCGAGGGGCGGCCATCGCCACCATGAAACCGTTCAAGCCGCTATTTGCATCCATGGTTCCTGTAAAGTTTGGAACAATGATGGGGAACAAATTCAAGAATATCACTTAGATAACCCTTCTAAATGTTTGATTTTAGAAACAAAAGATTGGCATAAAATGTACGATTTTACGCCTGATGCCGTTCTATTGGTATTTGCATCTACCACTTTTGATTCTTCAGATTATATCTATGAGCCTTATCCTGAAAAAGCATGATCATGATCCCTTACGATAATCTTTCTAAAGTAAACGAGCCTTACACCCTGCTTTTTGAACGCAGGTTTAGTAAATTTTTAGATAAGGGGTGGTATATTCTTGGTGAAGAAGTCAAAAAGTTCCAAGAAGATTTTGCGAAGTATAACCAAATGAATTACTGTGTTGGGATGGCCAATGGATTAGATGCCCTCATTCTTGCTATATGGGCGCTGCATTTGCCAAAAGGCTCAGAAATCATTGTGCCTTCAAATACCTATATCGCTTCAATCATTGCCATTATTCATGCCGGTCACAAACCTGTTTTGGTTGAACCAGATATTCGCACCTATAATATTGACCCTACAAAAATTGAAGCGGCCATCACCAACAAAACCAAAGCCATCATGGTGGTGCACTTGTATGGAAAGTGTTGTGAAATGGATCCCATCTTAGAAATTGCAGACAAATATGGCTTGCATATTATTGAAGATTGTGCACAGTCTCATGGGGCAACTTATAAAGGAAGAAAGGCTGGTACCTTCGGCATCATGAGCGGATTCAGCTTTTATCCAAGCAAAAGCTTAGGTGCTTTGGGAGATGCAGGTGCGGTTGTAACCAATGATCCTGATTTATGTGAAGAATTGAAAATGATTCGGAATTATGGATCGCATGGCAAATATTACAATGAGGTAGTTGGCTACAATAGTCGATTAGATGAGATTCAAGCAATGTTTTTGAGTATAAAACTGCCTTATTTAGACAAGATTAATGAGCATAAGCGGAAGTTGGCAGCCATGTATTTAGAGCAAC
>JAIXYL010000086.1 GCA_027490265.1 Sediminibacterium sp. | reverse complement strand
TAAAATAGTATTCATTGGTGGTTAACTTTCTTGCAAATGTTTTTTTTTTTTTTTTTAACGGATTAAGGCCTTTACCCAATAACAAACTATTGATGAATGCAGGATTTCTGGCATTGGGGTCTCCTGCCAAAGACGCATACAAATTATTAGCACCATTGGCTGGCAAAGGATTATTGGTTAACGATTGGATCGCAGGATTAAATGGCGCAGGTTCACCTAAGTCCATCAAACCCACTACATCACGTGCATCGGTAGTAGCGCCTGTTCTATTGGTCACCCAAACCTCCATGCGTTGAATTTGAACCTGTGAATTCACCACTGGTAAATTCCGCATGGTCTTATTGAAGTTTTCTTTAAAATATTTGCCTAATAAAAAGTGTCTGTTCTCTTCGTATTCATCCAAACGTTTTTGAAAGTTTTGGGTTGCTGCTCCACCTTGTAAATTCAAGCTTTGTCTAGAAGATCGTTGATTGGCCAATGCCCCTGTTACAAATAATTTTCCAAATTGAAATTGTGCTTTCACGCCGAATAAATTCTGTGCACTCGGAATCAACGTGCCCTTGGACTGAAAAGAAATATTACCCGCTTCAATACTCTTGATGATTTCATCATCCATTCCTTTGTAATCGAGTTTAAGCTGGTTGTCGAATCCTAAATTGGTAAGCGTATTGTAGTTGATGGGGAATTTTAATTTGTCACCAATATTCGCGTTCAAATTTAAATTGGCATTCATGTCAAAATCAAAACCCCCGTTCTTCCTAGCACGTTCTGGCAATGTTGGGTTCTTGATATTCTGCCCTTGATAGCCCGCCATCACATTCACTTCACCTGATGGTCGAATGTCTACTTTTAAATTTTGACCAGTTAAACCAAAAATGCGATCAAATAATTTAGGATAGGCTCTTAGGGGCGGCCGCTTGCTTTTTTGATTTAACAAAAACATGGCATCGGCTCTTTTTTTGAAATAATCGTTCTCAGATTTTTTGGCTTCTAATTTCCAGAAATCATTAAAACTGACCGCTGCAGGTTTGCGATACCAAATAGACCCAATTTTTTCAGATACAATATAGGTTTTGGTTTTGGGGTCGTATTCTGTTTTTCTTTTTACAAGACCAGTGTCCTTGATATCAAACGGATTTTTATTGGGGGCACTGATGATATCACCTCTTCTGTCGTTAATGGGGAAACGCAAACTGTCTTTGGTTTGGGCATAGGCATAGCCCGACCACCAAATGGTTAAAAACAGTATGAATAGTTTACCGGAATAATTCAACAACAGTCCCGCTTAGTTAAGTAAAGCTCAATTCGATGGCTAGAGGTTTTTGAGTGCTTGTTTAATAATGTCTTCTAATGAACTGTTTTCGGGGGTATGTTGCATGGTTTTTTTAACGGCCTGTTCAGCCATTACTCTGCCAATGCCCAATGAAATTAAGGCATTTATGGCATCCGAATCCATTTGTGGGGTCACAAATCCTGATAAAATGGTCTCATTATGTTGTTTTGCCAGCTTATCACGTAATTCAACGATCAATCTTTCTGCCGATTTTTTACCAATACCCTTGATGCCTTCTCACTGTTTGGTATTGCCCTGCACAATAGCACGGGTGATTTCTTCTGGCTTCATCCCTGATAGCATCATACGGGCAGTTGAAGCCCCAACACCAGATACACTGATTAACTGTAAGAAAAGGTCTTTTTCAGCAAGGTCAGCAAATCCAAACAGTGTGTGCGCATTTTCAGTGATATGCAAATAGGTGAAGAGTTGTCCGCTGTCTTGATGACTAATAGCAGAGAAAGTGTTCAGGCTAATCTGAAGATCATACCCTACACCATTTACATCCACTACCACTCTGGCAGGCGTTTTAACGGCAAATTGACCACGAACAAAAGCTATCATAAATGACTACGAAAATAGCAAAAAGAAAGCAATTAGCCGTACCTTCAACCTTTTATATAACCTTGATAGTAAATGAATAAAAGAAGCGCAGCCATTACCGCGGTAGGCGGTTATGTTCCAGAGACCAAGTTGACCAATTTCGATTTAGAAAAAATGGTAGATACCAATGACGAATGGATAAGAACCAGAACAGGTATTGAAGAAAGAAGAATCTTAAAAGAGCCCGGTAAAGCCAGCAGTGATATGGCGGTTCCTGCCATCCAAGAAATACTGAAGAAAAAAAATCTGGCACCAACCGATATTGATTGCATCATTTGTGCAACTGTTACACCAGACATGGTATTCCCTGCTACGGCCAATATCATTGCCGATAAAATAGGTGCTAGTAATGCTTGGGGATTTGATATGAGTGCTGCTTGTAGTGGATTTTTATATGCCCTTACAACAGGCACCATGCTCATTGAAAGTGGACGCTACCAAAATGTGATTGTGGTGGGTGTTGACAAAATGAGTGCCATCATTGACTATACAGATCGTGCTACCTGCATCATTTTTGGAGACGGTGCTGGTGCTGTTTTATTGCAACCAACTGAAGAAGCGGAGGGGGTAAAAGACAGCATCCTTCGCAGCGATGGCAGTGGCCGACAATACCTTCATATGAAAGCAGGGGGCTCATTAAAACCTGCATCCGTTGAAACCGTATTGGCTAAAGAACACTACGCTTATCAAGAGGGACAAGCTGTATTTAAATTTGCCGTAAAAGGCATGGCCGATGTAAGTGCTGAATTACTTGAACGCAATCAGTTAACTGCAGATGATATTGCATGGTTAGTGCCGCACCAAGCCAATCTAAGAATCATTGATGCTACCGCAAATCGCATGGGCTTACCCAAAGAAAAAGTCATGATCAATATTCAGAAGTATGGCAACACCACTGCTGCTACGCTTCCACTTTGCTTGTGGGATTGGGAGAAGCAATTGAAAAAAGGTGACAACATTGTGTTGGCTGCTTTTGGTGGCGGCTTTACTTGGGGTGCAACTTGGGTGAAATGGGCTTACGATAGCGAATAATCGCATTTTTATTTTTAACAATCAGAGGACAACGGCATCATGCAAAAAAAGTTCAAGGGTATTGGCACAACAGCCATTCATGCATCTGGGCACAACAATGCCGATCATGCACATTTAACACCGGTTTACGCAAGCTCTACATTTACTTTTGACACTGCAACCGAGGGCAGTGAAAGATTTGCAGGAAAAGATAAAACAAAAATTTATAGCAGATGGGGGAATCCAAGTTTTACGACTGCAGAAGAAATCATTACTGCATTGGAAACTTTTGGCGTAAAAAATGAAGCCGGTGAACCTTTGGAAGCCAAAGCCCTCTTGCATTCCAGCGGACAAGCGGCTTTGAGCACTTTGTTCTTAGGCACATTAAGCAAAGGCGATGCAGTATTAACGCATCGTGCTTTATATGGTGGCACACACGAACTCTTGCACAAAGTATTAGCGGATACAGGTGTTGAGACAGTGATGATCAACCTAAACGATACAGAAGCGATTGAAGCTGCGATTGCGCAGTATCCTAATATTCAGTTGATTCATATTGAAACCCCGTCTAACCCAACACTTCGTTGCATTGATATTGAAAAAGTTTGTACGATTGCCAAAAACAATGGCATATTGGTGTCTGTAGACAACACAGCAGCAACGCCTTATTTACAACAACCATTTAAGTGGGGTGCAGATTTTGTCATGCACAGCACTACCAAATTTTTAAACGGTCATGGCACTGCAATTGGTGGCATTTTAATAGGTAAAAATCTAGAATTAATGCACGGCCCTATTTGGAAATGGCATGTATTATTAGGCGGCAACAGCAATGCATTTGACGCATTTTTATTAACCAATGGATTAAAGACTTTAGAGTTAAGGATGGATCGACACTGCAGCAATGCGGTACAGGTTGCTAATTTTTTGGCACACCACTCAGCAGTAGAAAAAGTGAACTTTTGCGGACTGCCCACTCACCCAGATTATGCTATTGCACGCAAACAAATGAAACAGGCAGGGGCATTGATGAGTTTTGAATTAAAAGGTGGCATAGAAGCAGGTAAAACATTTACAGACGCCCTTCAAATGTGCGTGAGAGCCATTTCGTTTGGCACCCCAGATACATTGTTATCGCATCCAGCCAGTATGAGCCATATGGGCTTAACCAAGGAAGAACGCTTGCAATTTGATATTACCGATGGATTAATCAGACTGAGCGTAGGAATTGAAAATATTGAAGACATCATTGCCGATTTTGACCAAGCACTACAACAGTTATGAGCATACAAATTAGAGACGCCCGAGCCAATGATTGTGCCAGAATTCTTGAATTAATCAAAGAGTTGGCGGTTTATGAAAAAGCCCCAGACGAAGTAACGGTTACTTTAGACCATTTTATAGAAAGTGGATTTGGTGAAAAACCAGTGTGGTGGGCATTTGTAGCGGAAGAAACCAAAGCTGACGGAAGCAACGAAATCCATGGTTTCGCACTCTATTATATTCGTTACAGTACTTGGAAAGGGCAAAGAATGTACCTAGAAGATATTTTGGTTACAGAAAAAATGCGGGGGCAACATATCGGAAAGCGTCTTTTTGAACGTTTAATAGAAGTATGCCAAGAAAAGGGCTTAAACGGGATGGTCTGGCAAGTGCTTGAATGGAATGAACCAGCCATTCGTTTTTATAAAAAATACAATGCGCATTTTGACCCAGAATGGATCAATTGCAGCATCAACTAAATTTTGAACGGTGCGATTGAACAAGATTTTTTTCAGTTTAACGGTCATGGCATCCTGCTTCATGGTTGCCTGTACAAAAACTGGCTCTACCCCTGATCCTGTCGTGGGGCCAAAGGGAACAGCGGTTGACAATTTGGCGAAGGGCATTAACTTGTCTAATTGGTTCAACGATTATTCAGATCCTGCACAATTCAGCAATCGATTCAATAGTGCCAACTTTAAGCAAATTAAAGACGCTGGTTTTACTTATGTGCGTTTACCCATTGGGCCTTCAGTACTAAGCAATCCTAGTAAAATTGAAGAACTGCAAACCAATAACTTGGTTCATATAGAAAATGCGGTGAAAGGCATTCATGCAGCAGGTTTGGCCGTTATGATTGAAATGCATGCATTCGGTGATAATTTTGAAGCCCGCTTGGCCATTGATCCATTGGCCAGATTATCATTCAGACAGTTTTGGAAAAATTTAGCGACACATTTTAAAAACTACGATACCTCCAAAATATTTTTTGAAGTATGGAACGAGCCACATATTGGTGCTGAAAGATTGGTGTCTGGGATTGATAAAAACTGGTGGGCACCTTTCCAAGAACAAATTGTGAATTCAATCAGGGAAGCTGCACCCAATCATTACATTGTTGTAACAGCCGAGAATCACAGCAATTGGTATGAATTAATTCAACTACCCATTATCAACAAGAAAAACATCATTTACAATTTCCATTTCTACGAACCATTTACCTATACACACCAAGGGGCCGATTGGATTGGAGCGCCTTATTCATTGATACGTTTTTTACCGTATCCGGGAACACCAGCGAATGTGAGCACCCTTGCCGCCAACGCTTCTAATCCTGCTGCTCGTTTTCAAATTGAGTGGTATGGCAGACAACAATATGCTGCTGATTCCATCAATAAAGTGATGCAACAGGTTTACAATTGGAGTGTACAGAAAAAAGTAGACGTGATTTGCAATGAATTTGGCGTGCACAAAAAAGTAACACCACCTGAAACCATCGTAACTTATTTAACCGATGTCAACACGGCCCTTAATAAGTTTGGAATAGGTTGGGGCGTATGGGATTACGATGATACATTTGGTATTGCATCTTACACGTCTGGCACTCGAGCCGTATTGCCTGTTTGGGATAATGGCGTATTAAAAGCTTTAAAACTCAATTAGTTCACGCCATTCAACACGATCTCTGACCCAGCAATCTTACCCACCAATCCTTGTAATACTTTACCAGGACCACATTCGGTAAACTCAGTTGCTCCGTCAGCTACCATTGCTTGAACAGATTGCGTCCATTTTACTGCTCCTGTTAATTGATTGATTAAATTTTGTTTGATGGCTTGTGGATCAGTCACTGCATGTGCAACTGTATTCTGATAAACTGGGCAAGTAGGCGTATTGAACACAGCGGCTTCTATGGCAGCAGCCAATTCGGCTTTTGCAGGCGCCATCAAAGGAGAATGAAAAGCGCCACCCACCGGTAGTACCAATG
>JAIXYL010000131.1 GCA_027490265.1 Sediminibacterium sp. | reverse complement strand
TTTAATGCCCTCTCCTTATTCAACTGCTCACTCAGTGGATGATGCCGTTCAGTTAAGTATCAACTTGAATAATCCCTATGAGATCATTAAGATAGATGGCATATACCAAAGTTTTTTGACCACTTTAGATCCCTTGTTTAATGGATTACCATTTTCATTGGCGGAAGAAAATATACAGAGCAGAAGCAGAGGCAATTTGTTGATGGCCATTGCCAATAAATTTGGTTATGTGCTCTTGAATACTTCAAACAAAAGTGAATTAGCAACAGGATATGGCACGTTGTATGGTGATATGGCAGGTGGCTTAGCTGTTTTAGGCGATTGTTATAAATTACAAGTGTATGCGTTGGCGAAATACATTAATCGAGACAAAATCATTATTCCGAATCATATTCTAGATAAACCACCAAGCGCTGAATTAAGACCCAATCAAAAAGACAGCGACAGTTTACCAGATTATGCTGTATTAGACAAATTGTTGTATCAGTATATTGAAAAAAGACAAAGCCCTGCCGATATTAAAGCACAAGGGTTTGACCCCGCATTGGTTGATCGAACCATCAAAATGGTAAACAACAACGAATACAAACGCAATCAGTTTTGTCCCATCATTCGCATCTCTCCAAAGGCATTTGGAGTAGGTCGTAGAATGCCCATTGTAGGGAAATACCTGAGTTAAGGGGTTTTATGTAATACCAATAAAGGCACATGGCTGTGAAATGCCAGTTGTTTGGTATGACTGGACGCAAATAATTTGGCGAAGAACGCGTGTTCCTTTGGAACTGAAATAACCAAGTCAATGGCTTGTTCATCTACAAATTGATTAATGGCTTCCATGAAATGATTGCCATGAACAGATTCATCAAACTTCAATAATGAAGCATTAGTGAGTGCTTGAATATTGGCAATTTGCTCAACCGGAATGTATTTTTCTGCATCATTAAAATCGCAGGAAAACATGAGTTTTTGAATGGGTTTAAATGGTGCATTAGCTGGCACAATGAGCAATGGCAACTCGCTGTTCTCAGCAATATGTACGGTATTGCTGCCAATAAATGTTTCTGCTAAAGCACCACCACCAGTTATACCCATCACTACCATCTCAATAGGTTCCTGATTAGACAAATCTTCAAGTGCTGATAAAATTGAACCATAAACGGCGAGTATATCAAAAACCATATTGGTATCTGCATACTTTTGAATGAGCCCAGCTCTAAACTGGTAAAGTCGTTCTTCTGCCCCTTGCTTAAATCCTTCTATCTCAGGAATCTGAATCCCTGGCATCATTGGGTCAATGGCTACTGGAATTTCATACGCATGCAACAAAATGATTCGATTGGCATTTACTTGCTGAGCAAAATGCACTGCATAATCAGCCGCATTATTAGCGGTTGCAGAAAAATCGGTAGGTACTATTATGGTTTTCATGATCCTTTGATTTAATGTGAAGTTCTTATAAAAGAACCACCCAAAAAATGAAAAAAATCATGTATTTAGAGATTTTCAATAATCCCTGCAATACCTTGGCCACCACCTACACAGGCAGTCACCATACCATATTTCTTTTGAAGGCGTTTCATATCGTTCAACAATTGCACGGTCAACTTACAGCCTGTACAACCTAAGGGATGACCTAATGCAATGGCTCCACCGTTGATATTGACTTTGGCTGGATCCAAAGACAATTCACGCATAACAGCCAAAGATTGAGATGCAAAAGCTTCATTTAATTCAATCAAATCTATATCAGCTAAAGACATTCCAGCTTGTTTCAATACTTTTGGAATGGCAGCTACAGGACCAATCCCCATGATTCTAGGATGCACGCCTGCAGAAGCACAATTCACTAATCTGCCAATGGGTGTTAATCCTAAAGACAACATCATGCGTTCACTCATGACTAATGCAAATGCAGCACCATCGCTGGTTTGAGACGCATTACCAGCAGTAACCGATCCGCCTACCGCAAAAGCCGGCTTTAATTTGGCTAAGCCTTCTACCGTAGTATCCGCTCTTAATCCCTCATCTGTATCTACTACATAAGATCGTTGCGCTTTCTTACCCTTTTCATTCACATAGGTTTCTTCTACAGTAATGGGTAAAATGCCTGATTTAAAATACCCATTTTCTATGGCTGTTTTGGCTTTCATATGTGATGCATAGGCAAATGCATCTTGATCTTCTCTTGAAATATTAAATTCTTTGGCAACTGCTTCAGCAGTAAGGCCCATGCTTAAATAATAGTCTGGTTCAGATTGCGCAATGGCATATGAAGGAACGGTTTTCCAACCTGCAGTTGGCACCATACTCATGCTCTCTGTTCCCCCTGCAATAATACACTCAGCCATTCCTGATCTGATTTTTGCAGTAGCAGTTGCAATACTTTCTAGTCCACTGGCGCAATAGCGATTAATGGTAATGCCTGCTACTTCAATGCCCAATGCTTTAGCAGCAATGATTCTACCAAATTGTAACCCTTGCTCTGCTTCAGGTACAGCGTTTCCTACAATAACATCATCTACAGTTTTAGGATCTAATGCAGGCACAGATGCCACCAAACCTTTGATGACTTCCACTGCCAGATCATCTGGTCTAAAAAACCTAAATCCACCTTTTTTACTTTTGGCAACCGCAGTTCTGTATCCAGCTACTATATAGGCTTCTTGCATAAAATCAATTTTATATCCAAATGTAGTAAAAATGATTAAAAGTTGTTTATGCAACTAAATTTTAAATGGGGGTTTGGGGGTATTTTCGCAAAAAATTATCCTTTGTACACTTTACTAAGAAATATCCTGTTTAAAGCCCCTCCGGAAAAAGTCCATTATTTTTCAATGAATACTTTAAAGCTGGCGACTGCAACTGGCTTAGGGGATACTTTACTTAAAAATATGTTTCAGTACAAGCCTACTGATTTACAAAAAAATATAATGGGTCTGCATTTCCCTAATCCAGTTGGGCTTGGGGCAGGCTTCGATAAAAATGCCGCTTATTTGCATGAATTAGAAGCGTTGGGGTTTGGATTTGTGGAAATAGGTACAGTCACGCCAAAGCCACAGGCAGGCAATGATCTGCCAAGACTATTCAGATTGCCGGCCGACAAGGCATTGATTAACCGAATGGGTTTTAATAACGAAGGAGTAGAAGCCATCAAAGCCAGATTGGTTAACTGGAACAGTCGTGGCAAATACAAAGGCGATTTGATCATTGGTGGTAATATTGGCAAAAACAAACTAACGCCCAATGAATTGGCTTATCAAGATTATGCCATTTGTTTTGAGGCCTTGCATGAGCAAGTAGATTATTTTGTTGTAAATGTTAGTTCACCCAATACACCTGGCTTGCGCGCATTACAAGAAAAAGATGCCTTAACCAAAATATTTGCAGAACTGCAACATATCAATGCTGGCAAAGCAACAACCAAACCTATTCTCTTGAAAATTGCACCAGACTTGAATCAGGCGCAATTAGACGACATCATTGATTTATCATTATCCATGCAGTTAAGTGGTTTGGTTGCCACAAATACTACACTTGATCGCTCTAAGCTTAGCCCAAGCTCAGCACAATTAAGTGAAGCGATTGGTTTGGGGGGATTAAGCGGTCAACCACTCTTACAGAAATCTACTGAGATTGTACAGTATATTCACCAGCAAACCAATGGTCAAATACCCATCATAGCCAGTGGTGGTATTTTTAAGGGGGACGATGCAATGGAAAAAATAAAAGCTGGTGCATCTTTGGTGCAAGTATGGACAGGCTTTGTATATGAGGGCCCATCCATTGTAAAAAATATTTGTAAATACTTATCAGAAAAAAAATAATATGGAACATTTGTTTACATCCGAGAGTTTGATCAGTTTTCTTATTCTAACCATTCTTGAAGTAGTGTTGGGCATTGACAATGTGATTTTTGTCAGCATCATCATGAACAGAATGCCAAAAGCATTTCAGAAAAATGCCAGATTGATTTGGATGTTTACTGGTATACTGACCAGAACCATATTATTATTTGGCTTAAGTTGGCTATTGTCTCAAAAAGGCAAACCCGTATTCAGTATTTATGGAAAAGATTTTGACTTAGCAAGCCTTGTAATGTTGGGTGGAGGCTTGTTTTTGATTTACAAAACAGTCAAAGAAATTCACCACAAATTAGAAGGTGAAGAAGATGCATTGGCAGGAAGAAAATCTAAAGAATTGGGTATAGCCAGCGGTATTGCACAGATCATTATGATCGATATGGTTTTTAGTTTTGACAGTATTATCACTGCAGGGGGTACTGCCAAACATTTAGAAGTGATGATTGCCGCTGTAGTAATTGCCATGATCATCATGTTTTTATTCAGCCCCAATATTTCTGCTTTCATCCACAAACACCCTACATTAAAAATGTTGGCCTTATCCTTTTTAGTGATGATAGGATTGGTTTTACTTGTAGAAGGCTGGGACGCAGAAGGTGCACATGAATTACACTTAAAGCACTATGTATATTTTGCAATGGCATTTTCATTTACAGTAGAATTATTAAACATGAAAATGCGCAAAAAAGTAGCCCCAGTTCAATTGAGAGAGCCCACACTCGGAGTACCCCAAGAAGGGTACTCCGATCAGGCCAATTAATATAGCTCAATTAAAAATCAAAGCCGAGTGCGAAGTAATAAACAGGTGCGCCTTTGAAAATACCTTTCATCGGCCATCCTGCATCAAACTTCATGAAATAACCAAGTAACGTGCTGCGCACACCAAAACCATAGCCACCTGCAAATGGTCCAAGACCACCTGCATCAATTTTAACCACTACATTGGTTTGATTGCTGGTGATGACTTCACCTGGTCGTTTGATGCCATTGTATTTGCCATTCCAAGCAGTGCCTAAGTCTAGGAACTGCACTAATTGGAAATTGCGCAAGAACGCATTATTGATGGGTCTGTCAAAAATGGTAGCAAACAGCGGTAATCTGAATTCACTATTAATAACAAATGCATTGTTACCATTAGCAATATTTTGGCGATAGCCGCGCATATTCACTGCCAAGGATTGGAAGGCATAGGATTGATCGGCAGCTGGCTGGTTGCCATTATTAAATTTAGGTCCAATCCAACCATCTACCCCACCTAAATAGTAAATCAATTTCTGATTGCCCCAAGAGAAATCAGCCGCAACTCTACCAGCCCAAATAAAGTTTCTATAAATCTTATGGTAGTATCTGCCATCAAACCCAAAGTTCATCGTGGGTTTGCCATTATTGATCGCTGTTTTTAAAGTAGGCATATTAACGTCTAAATACACTTTGTATCGCAATCCATTCCAGATATTCTGAGTTGGATTGATTGTATTATCGTGAACGTATTCTAATCTAGACAATATGAATTTAGAAACGGTATCTGGGAAAGCGAGTGCGTTAGGATTGGGTTGACCAGAAATATTATCATAAGATTTCAATACCCCTCTGTCAGAACGTAACCCAATAGTGGCACGAATACTCTTTACTTCGTTGAATGGGAATGTAGCATTCACCTGATAAAGATTGGTGTAAAGCATATTGTTAAACTGGGTATTGAAGAAGTTGGTGACATTGCTTCTATAATAAGTAACACCCCAATCTATTTTTTTGCGCATATTCTGAAATGAAAACATGAGATCTTTGTCCGATAAATTTGTACCGAAGCGCATACCTGCTACAAATTTCATGTCTTCCATCAAATCACTCACGCCCACTCTAAATGTGAAGTTAAAGTCGTTTCCATTATTTAATTGAATAGGACCAGAACCACCAGCATAGGGTTGATAACGGTTAATCAATACGTTATTGCTAAAGCCACCCAAGATATAATCAGAGTTAAACTTCAATCGATAATCGTACAGTTTAGATTTAGACAAACTGCTTTGGCGTTGTTGTGCAACAGTAGGTTTTTTAACCATACTGTTTGCACTGGTATCAGGTAATTCGTCCGCAAACTCATTTTGAAAAAGCACTACTTTCTTAGAAGTATCATTAGCGGGCCGATTGTTATTGTATTGAATCGCTTTTCCTGCTGCAATCTTCTTATCATCTAATACTTTCTTAACATACTCTGTATTTCTGGCATTCACATTGCGTTTGGCCAACGCTTGCTCATCCACTTTAAGTTTGTAAACAAACTTAAAGTCGCCTTCTCTTCTTACCTCGCTTACTTGACCATTATTACCTGCAATTCTGGTTTCTAAAAGCGAGCTCTGATAGTTGGTAATCGGGAAAGTATAGGTTGAATCTTTGTAGACTTGGAAATAACTTACACTGTCTGGCTCTTGTTTTTGCCAAGCCAATAAAGTAGAATCAAACTCTTTAGGAGCTGGATTTCTAAGAATTTCTTCGCCAATATAATACAATGTGTCTAACCCGTTTCTTTGTGTAGAGAAGAAGCCAGCCCATCTATTACCAATACCATTTTCGTCCGACACAAAAGTAAAGTGATTGGTATTGTATTGCATGGGATATCGTGCATTGCCCATTTTAACATTGGTCAACTGGGCAATCTGTTTTTCCTTACTATTATTTAATATGTCTACCATGTAAATATTGAAAGGATAACGACTGGGCAATACAGTGTCTTTATTTGGTGCATTATTACCTGGACGGTTAGAAGCGAAAATAATACCTACTCTATTCGGGAACGACACCAACGTAGGATCTAAATCGTCATAGATATCATCGGTAATTTGCGTTGCTTTTTGTTCCTCAATTTTATATGTATATATATCAGAGTGCCCATTTTTTACAGCGCTCATCACCAAAGTGTTCGCGTCTAACATAAATGTGGCATCTAAAATTTGATCAAAGCCATCAATGGTTTGTTTGAATCGTTTGTATTTGGCAATTAGATCGTAAACAAACATATTGATCTTTCCTTTTTCCCAATAGATTACCAAAAGCCTAGAGCCTTTGCCATCCCAAGCCATAATCGGGTAATTAGGATTTACATCATGCATATTGGTAAGTACCCCACTTTTCAGCAACACTTTTTCATCATAAAAATTTTCCATCAACTTCACCGTATAAACGCCTTTTTTAAATTCAAGCACTGAATAGGTATTGCTGCGTGGATTTGGGTTGGCTTGAAATCTGAAGTAATCTCTCTTACCAATTTCTTCAGTCACGGTTAATTGACCTTTCAATTGGTTTCTGCGTTGGCGAATATCTTTAATGTATCGATCTTGTTGATATTGCATGAAATCACTCAATACATCCTTAAATTTCTTCTTACAAATTCTTAAACAAGCATTGTTGATATTCTTGTACATTCTTGCCAAGTACAACAAATAGGTAATATTTTCTTTTCTGTATTTTTCACCGATATAGTTCCAGAATGCATGTCCTGCCAATAATGGTTTTTCAAAAGCAAATTGGTAAAATGAATTGTATCGGCCGCTTAACATGGCACTTTTTAATTCATCATCTTTTTCTGTACTCCAAGACTGGCCTGCATAAGCCACATACCCATCAACCATCCATTTTGGCAAATCCAATAATGCTTGGTTACTAGCAAACTCGCCAATATCATCACCAAATAACAAATTATCCGTTAGCACTTTGGCAATGCCTTCACGCACTTGGTTTTTTAATTTCTGATGATTGCCATTAAAATAAACAATGATTTTATTGTTCACCAATTTGGTGACACCGCCAGAATTTTGCCAATCGGACCCTAAACCAATATTGCTGCTTTTATAATCGTTATAGTTGTTGTACACTACAATATTGGCTCTGCGTTGTAATGAGTATTCAATAAAGTTTTCAATAGACCGCAACTCTTCTTCAGCTACTTGGCTAACGAATTTACCCAGCTCTAATCCACCCTGTGTTACATATGTATTAAAGTTTGGAGACTGGTAAAACTTCCAATTAAACTTCTGATGTTGAATTCTATTTTTACCAAATTCTACACTATTTACCTGAGCATGTAACACAGTGGAACTTAATAAACCAACAAAAAACACGACTTTACTGATACTATTCAATTGCATATCCGAACTTTGGTATTTAAAATTAGTCATTTACCGTTAAAAGCAGGTAAAATACGTATATGATAAAGGTTAAGGTTTTCACATTCAGTCCAATTCAGGAAAATACCTATGTACTCTATAATGAACATAAAAAAGCCATCATTATAGATCCGGGCTGTTATTTTCCAGCAGAACAAGAACAACTACACCAGTTTATCACCAATAATGGCCTAGAACCCGTGCAATTGTTAAACACACATTGCCATTTAGACCATGTATTTGGCAATAAATGGGTGTATGAAACATTTCAAACCCCGCTTTGCATTCATCCAGATGAAGAACCCATGTTAAAAATGGCCCCTTTATCGGGCGAAAAATGGGGATTGCCTTTTGACAATTACCAAGGACCCATACAATACTTGCATCCAGGAGATACCATTTTACTAGGAAATGATGCCCTGAAAGTGATTTTTGCACCAGGCCATTCACCAGCAAGCATCTGTTTTTATAGTGAATTCGGGCAGTTTTTAATTGGGGGTGACGTGTTGTTTAGAGAGAGCATTGGTCGAACAGATTTACCAGGTGGCAATCACGCTCAACTAATTAAGAGTATCCAAGACAATTTGTTTTCATTACCCGATGATGTGAAAGTATATCCAGGTCATGGCATTGCAACAACCATTGGTTACGAAAAAAGACATAACCCCTTTTTGCAATAAACCTACTTAATCGGTTTGCTGCATATAGGTGTTAAAAGCAGTAATAAAAATGGCCCCCAAATTTTTATAAGGCGGCACATAATCATCAAATTTTTCTTTGGCAGTGCCACTGAAACGAATGGCCAAACTATTCCACATAGCAGGCCACTTTAAATTTTTGCCTAAACGGAGGTCTTCACTTATCACATTAATAAGGCCTTGATTGATAATGCCCGTACCAATTTGTTTAGAGGAAATAATATGTGCACCTGGAGCAATGGCCAATACTTCATTCAAACGCTGATACCCACCACAACTGCCCAATAATACCAATTTAGCAGAACCAGGCATTTTTTGAACCGTTTGATTTAAATAATAGCTATGCCCCCGATGAATGACAATAGTGGGATGCAATTGTTGATCATGCAAATAGGCAATCAAACTGTCCTGAGACTCAGTATCCAATTCTTCGGTTTCATCTAAAGGCAGGTTGGCAAAAATGGTAATGGGTGTGCCTTTACGAGAACTGACTTCTACCCATTTGGGCTTTTTAGTAATTTTCCAATTAGCATTTCTGAATTTGTTAAGGAATGCATTGAATACCACCATTCCATCTTTATCGCCATAAAAGAATTGCTGCATGATGACCCTACCATTACTAGGATCTTTCAAAGTGGCATTGGGTAATTCATAAATAGGCATGATGCCAAGTTTGGCAGAAAGGTCAATCTTATTAGCAGGTTCAAGCGAAGAAAAAATATTATCTAGTAAATCGTAAATCACCTGACCACGCTTATTTTGAATGCTGATACATCTTTTTAATTCAGATTTTACTTGCTCTAGCATCAATTTTTTTAAGGCAGGATTGTACACGCTGGCATAGGAATCGGCTACATCCACCGCATCCTCTAAGGAATTGGTTTTTTCTAGCCCATTCACAAATCCACGCATCAATTGCTCCGCATCTTTCTTATCCATCTTGGCTAAAAAATCATCCAACTTATTATATGCTGCAGCAATCTTGATGAATTTTTTGTACTGATCTTTATGCACCATTTGCAGTAAAGAATCAGAACGAGGATTTTTCATGCCTGAAAAAATTCTCGGATAAACGCCATTCACGAAGCTTGATGTATACATTTCTTCTTCCCCAGTAACGGCCAAATAATACAATTCAGAGGGGCTTAAACGACTGATGCTTTTGAAACGAATATTGTCATTGTTTTCGCTGTGTAATGCATTGATTTCATTGATATAGAGTTCAACACTTTTAGACTTAAGCTTATCATATAATACTTTAGCTGCCATCGGCGTATCACCTTGTTGAATGCGTTTGGCATAATCAATTCTAGTGCGCACCAATAAACTAAAATAGCCTGCAGAGGTATCATTACCAACAAATCGAGTAATGGAATCCATATTTAATTTACCAGTGTATAATTGGTCTAAAAAAGGAAAATACATTCTACCCGTACTGGTTAATGCCAATCTGGAAACCAATTTTACAAAAGGGTGATTAACCGATTGAATTTTTTTACCGAGGGGATTGGGAGCCGCCGCATAACTATAGAGCTCCTCTGGATTTTGAAACGCAGCCAATACAATCAAAGAATCTGCAGAAGCAGTAGTTGGTTGTCTGGATAAAATAGGTAAAATCTTAGAAGGATTTCTGGCGCATTGTTTTACCAAAATACTGTCTTTAGCAGCCGGCATGCCTCTGTTAGAAGCCAAGGTATAATTCTCTGTCAAGATCATTGCAGCTTCTAGATCTAAACCCTGCATCAGTGGCGCAATTGAGCCATTAGACAACTGTTCTTGCATTGCAGTTAAATATGTTTTTAACAACAAAGACAAGGGTACTTCAGTAGGCCGACTTGATTGATAGTTCAATTGGTAAGCCATTAATAAATCGTTCACCCCTCTTAACCAAGTATACTTAGCGTTTTGATCAAGATCGTTACTGAGTTCAATGGTCTTTCTAAACTGGTTAGACAATTGAACAGCATGATCTAATTCATTAGACGCCCATTTTTGCTGAATGGCAGGTGTGTTTCTAATAGCCGCCATTGAGCGGATAATATATTCGTGATGCAATTGACGCATTGCAGGAATTGGTGGAAATGAATCTGTTTGCTGAGCATGCACTTCAGCTAAAAAAAACATTGATAGAAAGAGGGTATATAGAATTTTATACATATTCTTTGTAAAAATAGGCATTCAGTCAGTTAACAATTAGATAATAATACAAAAAGACGGTTATGCGCCTGAATGAAATTAACTTTGTGTAAACAGAACTTTAACATGGAAGTTAAACCGAAACAGATTTTAATTGCGGACGATGAACCAGATATTTTAGAAATAATCCGCTATAATCTGGAAAAAGAAGGTTACGAAGTTCACACAGCCAAAGATGGCCATGAAGCCATTGAGAAAGCCAAGCAGCTTTATCCTGACTTAATTATTTTAGACATCATGATGCCCAGAAAAAACGGGGTGGAAGTTTGTCAAATTTTAAGAACACAGCCAAGTTTTCAAGATACTCTGATTATATTCTTAACAGCTATGAGCGATGAAAGCTCACAGATCAAAGGATTGGAAACTGGCGCAGACGATTATATCAGCAAACCCATCAGCCCCAAAGTATTGGTGAGCCGAGTCAATGCTTTATTCAGACGCGTAACCAATAAAGAAGCCGGGAAAACCTTACAAATTGGCAATATTGCCATTGATCCGGTCAAATTTATTGTAACCATTGACGGCAATGAAGTCATCCTAGCCAAAAAAGAATTTGAACTGATCTATTTATTGGCGTCCAAGCCAGGCAGGGTTTTCTTAAGAAACGAAATCCTCACGCAGGTATGGGGTAACGAAGTCATTGTAGGTGATAGAACCATTGACGTACACGTTAGAAAAGTCAGACAAAAACTCGGCATTGACTGCATCACTACAGTAAAAGGGGTCGGTTACAAATTTGAAATTTGAGTGACTGGTTCAGCCGCAAAACTGTAAATTGCCTTATGCTGAACACTAAGAATCTTTCTCCCAAACAGTTGTCTGCATTTACAGCAGCCATTCTCGCGATACCAATAGCCATCGGTATTTGGTTCATCAAACCAGATTGGGTAATTGCCTTGGTATCCTTATTGGTCACATTTATTGGAAGCTACTTGATGATAGGATTTGTTCTGGAGTCCTTTATCTACCGAAAAATCAAGCTGATATATAAATTTATTTATCAAACCAAGGCTTCTAAAAGAGAGGAAACCTATTACAAATACATTTTACCGCAAAAAGGCATTGATGAAGTAAGAGCCGATGTAGAAAAATGGGCAGAGCAACGCAGCGCAGAAATTGAAATCTTAAAACAAAACGAAGTCTTCAGAAAAGAATTTTTACAGAACCTGGCTCATGAATTTAAAACACCCATTTTTGCCATACAAGGCTATATAGATACGTTGAGAGATGGGGCCATTGAAAACCGAGAACTCAGTCTGCGTTTTTTAGAAAATACTGCTAAAAACGTGGACCGAATGGTTAATCTGGTTAAGGATTTGGATGCCATTTCAAGACTTGAAAGTGGAGAGCAGCCCTTACACAAAGAAGTGTTCATCATTCAAGAATTGATTAAAGAGATTTACGAAACCTTGTCCATTAAAATTGATGCAAAAAAAATTCAAGCGGGCATTAAGAAAGGGTGCGAGTTTCCTGTATCTGTGTTTGCTGATAAAGAAAAAATCAGACAGGTCATTAACAACTTAGTGATCAATGCTATTAAATATGGTAAGGAAGGCGGCAACATCATTGCCAGTATTTATAAAACCGATGAAGAGCATGTGTTGGTTGAATTAAGTGACGATGGAATCGGTATTGCTGAAGAGCATTTATCACGGGTATTTGAGCGGTTTTATAGAACTGACAGAGGCCGAAGCAGGGATGTAGGAGGAACAGGCTTGGGATTGGCCATATGTAAGCATATTGTTGAAGCACATGGCCAAACCATGCATATACGATCAAAAATAGACGTCGGCACAACAGTAGGATTTACCATTTCTAGCAAATAAGATACATGCTTTTTTATTTTTATATTATCGAATTATTAACTTTTAACAATCCGCGAACATCCGTATACAATAGGGTATTTTCGCACAAATTTTATCCATATGGGCGTTAACAACATCGGCCGTTTTTTCATGCCAAAGAACAAAGTATTTTACGAACTTTTTGAAGACGTTGCTGAAAAAGGACATGAAATGGGTTTAAAACTAAAAGAAATGGTTGGAGAGCCCGATGATGACAAAAGAAGAGCCATACTAGCTGTTATTGAAGACTTAGAGCACAAAAATGATGATAACACGCATCGTGTGTTTACAGAGTTAGGCCGAAACTTTATTACCCCTTTTGATAGAGAAGACATTCATTACTTAGCTACCGCATTGGACGATATTGCAGATTATATTTTTGCTTCTGCTAAAAAAATCAATTTCTACAACGTAAATCCTAACGATACGGGTATCCAAAAAATGGCAGATTTGATTTTACAAGGCACAATTGAAATCAAAAAAGCAGTATTTGGTTTAAGAGATATGAAGAATTTGAGAGAAATGACTGAAGCCATGGTAAAAGTTAACTCCATTGAAAATCAAGCTGATGATGTGTTTGATATGAGCATTGAAATGCTGTTTCAAAAAGAAAACGACTTTAAAGAAGTGATTAAGAAAAGAGAGATTTATCAAGTAATGGAAATTGCAACAGATAAATGTGAAGATGCGGCCAATGTAATTGAGTCAATCATTATTAAATACGCTTAATCAGCTTTAACTGGAGTTATGTTTACATTATTGGTCATCATTATTGTGCTTGCGTTCATATTTGACTACATCAATGGATTCCATGATGCTGCCAACTCAATTGCAACCATTGTTTCAACTAAAGTACTAACGCCTTTCCAAGCAGTTGTTTGGGCTGCATTCTTTAATTTCACAGCCTTCTTTATATCAAAATATATTTTCAAAGAATTTGGAATCGGTAATACAGTAGCCAAATGGGTGAACGCCGATTTTATTACCCTTGAAGTGCTGATGGCTGGTATTATGGCCGCGATTACATGGAACTTAATCACTTGGTGGTTTGGCATCCCTTCAAGTTCTTCACATACATTAATGGGTGGATTCATTGGTGCGGCTTTGGCGCATGCAGGTGGTTTTTCTGGAGAAGCAGGAGACGTTATCAATTACGCAAAAGTAATCCCAACCTTTTTATTCATCTTTTTGGCACCTTTAATTGGGATGTTTATTGCCTTTGTGATTACCATTATTATTGTGCATTTGTGCAAACGATCCAACCCATATAAAGCAGAAAATTGGTTCAAAAAATTACAATTGGTTTCATCAGCAGCGTTCAGTATTGGACATGGCGGCAACGATGCTCAAAAAGTGATGGGTATAATTGGTGCCGCGATTATATTCTATGAAAAAAATGCCAACAACGTTGTGATGGATTTTAACACGTTTGTGACAGCATATCCATGGGTACCATTCACCAGCTTCTTATGTATTGGTATTGGAACCATGAGTGGGGGTTGGAAGATTGTAAAAACCATGGGGACCAAAATCACCAAAGTAACACCACTTGAAGGGGTTGCTGCAGAAACAGCAGGTGCCATCACCCTTTTTCTTACAGAACATTTCAAAATTCCTGTTTCTACAACACATACCATCACCGGAGCAATTATTGGTGTTGGAGCAACCAAACGATTAAGTGCAGTGAGATGGGGTGTAACCGTAAATCTTTTATGGGCTTGGATTTTAACCATTCCTATTTCTGCATTAATTGCAGCCATATTTTACGCCATCATTAAGTTGATTCTATAACTTTTTACAGAATTCAAGTTGGCATTTAATGTATATTGCAGAAAAGAATCAACTGCATTATGTCAAAAATATTAGTGACCGGTGGTACCGGCTTTATTGGATCTCATACCATTGTAGATTTAATTGAAAACGGTTTTGAAGTTATTTCCATTGACAACTTCTCTAGATCAACTACCATTGCCTTAGCAGGGATTGAAAAAATTACAGGTAAGTCAATAAAGAACTATAATGTTGACCTCAAAAATTTTGATGAAACACAAGCCGTATTTCAAGAGAATCCTGATATAGATGGCATTATTCATTTTGCAGCTTATAAAGCAGTAGGTGAATCGGTTGAAG
>JAIXYL010000132.1 GCA_027490265.1 Sediminibacterium sp. | reverse complement strand
TGCTTCGTTTAGTGTTGAGCATATAGAACCCATTTATGTTTTATATACTTCTGGTTCTACTGGTAAACCCAAGGGGGTTGTATTAGGGAATGATGCTTTGGCTAATTTGATTAATTGGCAAAATGATCATTCAAAAGCCGATCATTCAAGCAAAACACTTCAACTAAGCCCACTCACTTTTGATCCCTCTTTTTTAGAAATATTTGCCACTTTTTCAAAAGGGGGCACTTTGGTGTTGGTTGATGATGATATTCGGTTAGATCCAGAGCGATTGATTCAATTCATCAGCGAGCAATCCATCAACCGAATTTATTTGCCTTATGTTGCCTTGCAATATTTAACAGATGCAGCCATACAGCATCAAATTTTTCCGGCAGCATTACAAGAAGTCATTACTGCCGGAGAGGCATTGAAAGTAACGCAACAAATCATTCAATTTTTTACCGCTTTACCCAATGCCATTCTATACAACCAATATGGCCCGACTGAATCACATGTGTGTACGGCATTAACCTTAACTGGGCATCCGAGCACATGGCCCTATTTACCCACTATAGGAATACCCGTCTACCAAACCGACATCTATATTGTAGATGAAAAAGGTCAGTTGTTACCTAAGGGTACAGAGGGTGAATTATATATTGCTGGGGTTTGTTTGGCAGAAGGTTATTTGAATGCCCCTGAATTAACAGAGGCGAAATTTATACATTGGACGCATCCTACAAAAGGCAGCATTCGAGTATATAAGTCAGGTGATTTGGCCATTGAACAAGCGGATGGCAATTTTCAATTTTTAGGCAGAATTGATGACCAAATTAAAGTGAGGGGTTATAGGGTTGAGCCTGGTGAAATTGAAGTAGCGCTTAGCTATTTGCCAGGGATTCAACAAGCCATTGTTGTAGCAGATGAAGACGCCAATCAACAAAAAAGATTGGTTGCCTATTTACAAGCCTTAGGTACCAAACCATCTTTAGCG
Organism: Sediminibacterium sp.; assembly: GCA_027490265.1. Taxonomy (GTDB): domain Bacteria; phylum Bacteroidota; class Bacteroidia; order Chitinophagales; family Chitinophagaceae; genus Sediminibacterium. The sequence goes on along the minus strand of JAIXYL010000132.1, from coordinate 14,892 downwards.
GATATCCGTGAGCAGTTGGTTCAGTCTTTACCAGACTTCATGATTCCGTCAATTTTTGAATGGATTGATGTCATTCCAAAAACCAGTTCTGGTAAAATTGATAAGAAAGCATTGCCAAAGCCCAATATGGAGCGGCCAATGTTGAATACCATATTTATTGAGCCAGAAACCGCCAATGAGCAGAGTATCGCAGCCATTTGGCGAACCATTTTAAACTGGAATAAAATTGGTACGCAGGATAACTTTTTTGCACTAGGTGGTAATTCTTTATTGGCCATGAAAGCCAATGCCGCATTTAAAAAAGCATTTGCTGTACATGTGCCTATCAGCACGTTTTATCGCAATCCAACCATATCGGCTTTAGCGCAGTTGTTGACTGGTGACCAGCAGCAATTATCTATTAAAAGACGGGTGCCAATTGCACAACAGTCAACAGATGACCATGATATTGCCATTATTGGGATGCATGGGCAATTTCCTGGCGCTGATTCTATAGAGGCATTTTGGCGGGTATTGGTTGAAGGACAGGAAACCATTTCATTTTTTTCAAAAGAAGACTTGGATCCATCGATTCCTAAAGACATTACACAACAGCCAGCCTATATAGCAGCCCGAGGCATCATCAATGATGTTGAATACTTTGATGCGAATTTTTTTGGCATCCCTCCTGCGCAAGCCAGTTTGATGGATCCACAACAAAGGGTGTTTTTAGAAATGGCTTGGGCGCTATTAGAGCAATATGGTTATACTTATGGTTGTTATGATGGGTCAGTGGGTGTGTTTGCAGGTACAGGAAACAATACCTATTACCTAAAAAATGTATTGAGCAACAAAGATAAAGTCTTAGCGAGTGGAGAGTTTTCGGTAATGACCCTGAATGAAAAAGACTATGTTGCTTCAAGAACAGCCTATACATTGAATTTAAATGGGCCAGCAGTGAGTTTGTATTCTGCTTGCTCAACCTCATTATTGGCCATTGCGCAAGCAGTGCAAAGCATTCGCGACAATCGCTGTGATATAGCCATTGCAGGCGGTATTGCCATTACAGCACCAGTAAAAAGCGGGCACTTGTACCAAGAAGGGGCCATGTACAGCAACGACGGCCATACAAGACCATTTGATGCAGCAGCCAATGGAACTGTGTTTAGTGATGGGGGTGGTGTGGTATTATTGAAAAGAAAAACAGATGCCATTAAAGATGGCGATTTCATTTACGGATGCATAAAAGGCATTGGCATCAATAATGATGGCTTTGATAAAAGTAGTTTTACCGCACCTAGTGTTATAGGACAAGCCGGTGTGATTGATCAAGCTATTGCAGATGCCAATCTTTCGCCTAACCAAATTGCATATGTTGAAACACATGGTACAGCAACGCCGTTGGGTGATCCTATAGAGTTGGAGGGATTAAAGCTGGCTTTTGGTGCTGGGTTGCCGAAGCAGGCTTGTGCCATTGGTTCAGTTAAATCAAATATTGGACATTTAACAGCAGCGGCTGGTGTAGCAGGCCTTATCAAAACGGCGCTCATGTTTCAGCACAAACAATTGGTGCCTACGATTCATTTTGAAAATGCCAATCCAGAATTAAATATTGAGGACAGTCCGTTTTTTGTGCCCACAACTGTTCAAGCATTGCCAACCGATACAACACTGTATGGTGGTGTGAGTTCTTTTGGTGTTGGCGGTACCAATGTACACGTGGTGTTGTCTTCGTATAATAATCCAATCGTTGAATCAGATCCATGTACATTTCCTGTTTTAATCTGTTTGTCTGCTAAGTCGTTGGAGAGTCTGCATCTAAATATTAAAAATTTACTGCAGTATCTTGAAACGAATCGTTCCGTTAATTTGGCCGATTTGGCGTATACCTTGCAATGTTGCAGAACACATTTTTCATTCAGGTATTTCTTTGTTGCCCATTCATACGATGAATTGGTAAGCTTATTATTTGAATACATCAATGGGATAGAAACACCAGGTAACCAAGATCCATTGGCCAAAATTGGATTAGATTGGGTTGAAGGCAGATGGCATGATTTCAGTGGACTGCACAGTTTATCTAAACGCAAGAAATTAATTGATCTTCCTACATATGGGTTCAATAAAAAATACCATTGGATAGAACCAATGCTATCAGTGGCTGAACCAATTGAAACCATTCAGCCCAATGAAACAGTTAATCAAATTGAGGAACAGCTTAAGCATATCATCATTGATGTATCTGGAGAAGAGGAATCATTGATTACACCAGAAGCCAATTTTTTATCAATTGGTTTAGATTCTTTGGTGCTAACCCAACTGGCCATTCAGTTTTCCAAAGCATTTGAGGTACCCATCAGTTTTAGATTATTAAATGAGGAGCTAGATTGCATCAACGCCGTTGCCAATTATATTAGGGCCAATCAAGTCTCTAAAGCTGTAGTGGTTGAAGCACCAAAAGAAACAACCGTAGTTGCTTTAAGTGAGGACGAACAAAAAGAATTGGCAAAACCTTTTGGGGCGATTGCAAAAATTGAACGAACAGCTGCTGTGTTACAATCAGAACAGTTGGCTTTTATCAAACAGTTCACAGAAGCGTATAATCAAAAAACAAAAGCAAGTAAAGAATATACTGCCAACTATCGCTTGGTAATGGCAGACCCAAGAGTGGTATCAGGATTTAAACCTTTGATCAAAGAGACCATTTATCCCATTGTGGTTAAACAATCATCTGGTTGTAGATTATGGGATATTGATGGCAATGAATATATTGATGCATTGAATGGATTTGGCTCGAATATGTTGGGCTATCAAAATGCCATTTTAAAGAAAGCGGTGCAGGCTCAAGTAGAAGCAGGATATGAAATAGGTCCTCAACATGTGTATGCAGGTGAAGTATGTCAAATGATTTGTTCACTTACACAGAACGATCGAGCAGCATTATGTAATACAGGTTCCGAAGCAGTATTAGGTGCCATCAGAATTGCCAGAACGGTTACAGGGCGTTCATTAATTGTAGCTTTCAATGGATCTTATCACGGCATTAATGATGAAGTGATTGTTCGAGGCAGTAAACGCCAACAGTCTTTTCCTGCTGCACCTGGTATATTGCCAGAATCTGTTGCCAATATTTTAGTATTAGACTATGGAACACCTGAAACCCTTCAGATCATTGCTTCAAGAGCGCATGAATTAGCAGCTGTGTTGGTAGAACCAGTGCAAAGCAGAAGGCCAGAATTTCAACCCATTGAATTTTTAAAGCAAGTCAGAATGATTACCCAAGCATCTGGCACTGCTTTAATTTTTGACGAAGTCATAACAGGATTTAGAGCCCATCCAGGAGGTGTTCAACACTTATTTGATATCAAAGCAGACCTCACTACTTATGGAAAAATTCTAGGTGGTGGTATGCCAATTGGGGCAATTGCAGGTTCAACCAAGTGGATGGATGCTTTAGATGGGGGTCATTGGGAATACGGCGACCAATCAGTTCCAGAAATTGGCGTGACTTATTTTGCGGGTACTTTTGTAAGACATCCTTTGGCATTAGCCGCAGCAAAAGCCAGCTTAACATTATTTGAATCATCTGGCCCATCAATCACAGAAAGTTTAACAGATTTAACCACGTCATTAGCGAATGGCATTAATGCGGTGTCAGCCAAATACAACTTGCCATATTATGTGGTACATTTTGCGTCTTTATGGAAAATAAAAATGAAAGAAGAGCTGCCCTATGCAGAAATCATTTTTACCATGATGCGGCATAAGGGGATTCATATATGGGATGGATTTCCTTGTTTCTTAACCACAGCTCATACAAAGGAAGACATTCAAACCATCATCAATGTGTTTGAAACAGCGGCCATGGAGATGCGCTCAGCAGGATTTTTTGGAAATCAGTTGAACAATACCCATACAGGACAACCCATTGTAAGATCATTTCCAATGATTCCACCGCAGGAAGAAATTTGGATGTCTTGTGAAATTGGCGGTGAAGATGCCAATAGGGCATATAATGAATCCATCTCATTACAGTTTAATGGTCATCTCAATCATACTGCGTTACAGGCTGCTATAGCGCAACTGATGCAACGACATGAATCTTTGCGTACAGTGATTAATACGGCCAATGTGCAATTAGTGGTTTATGAAACCTTGATGCCACCAATTCGTTTAGAGGATCTGTCAGCTTTAGATGATCAAGCACAAAGTGATTTTATTCAGGCATTCTTAAAACAAGATGCCAATACAGCTTTTGATTTGGCCAATGGTCCGCTATGGCGAGTAGCTTATTTTCAATTAAGCGCTAACAAAGGGTATTTGTGCATATCGGCGCATCATATCATTGCCGATGGTTGGTCCTTGGGCCATTTATTGTTAGAGTTAAGCATTTTGTACACGGCTCATTTGCATCAAACAACACCCAATATTGGAGATGCCTTGTTGTTCAGCGACTATGCCAAACAAACCAACAGTTTTATTCAAACCAGTGCCTATAAAAATGCCACAACTTATTGGATGAATAAGTTGTCTAATTTGGGTGCACCATTTGTGTTGCCAACGGATTTTGAACGACCAACTGTAAGAACCTATCAGAGCAATCGATTGGATTTTCCATTGTCTGAGCATAGCATGCGCAATTTGGCCAATATGGGTGCATCAGTTGGATGCAGTTTGGTAACGACTTTATTGGCTTGCTTTGAAGTGTTGATGTATAAGTTAACTTATGCTGATCAGATTGTGATTGGATTGCCGGCTGCAGGACAACCTGTTAGCGGATTCAATACATTGATTGGGCATTGTGTGAATTTAATGCCCTTGGTCAGTCAACCCAATAGTCAAACTGTTTTTATATCATATTTAAAAGATCGGAAGAAAGCCATTCTGAATGATTATGAGCACCAACAAGTATCATTTGGATCGTTGATTAAGCAACTGCCCAATCAACGTCAAGCATCTTCTGTGCCATTGGTGCCCATTGTATTAAACATTGATATTGATTTTGATAAGGGCGTGAATTTTGATGGGCTTGATTATGAACTATTTTATAATCCAAGAGCATTTGAAACATTTGAAATTTTCTTAAATATCAGCGGTGGTAATGGTAAATACACCATGGAGTGGTCATATAATACCGCTTTGTTTTCAGAACGCACCATCACGCAAATGATGCAACGCTTTGAGCAGCTGATACAGTCAGTTGTATTAAATCCACAGACAACCATTGGTCAATTGGCTACGGTAGACCAGGAACAAGTGTTGTTGGCTTTAGCCCCCATCAATCAAAATAAATTGGTGTATCCCGACCATAAAACGGTTATACAAATATTTGAAGAACAGGTTTTGGCGCATCCAAATGCTGTTGCATTACGCTATGAAGCTGCTGACTATACCTATCAACAATTAAATGAACGCGCCAATCAAATTGCCCATTGCTTAAACCAGCGAGGTGTGCAACAAGGGGCTGTGGTTGGATTGTATGTTAATCGGTCCATGGATATGATTGCGGCTGTGTTGGGTATTTACAAATCAGGGGCAGCACTACTCACTTTAGATCCAGATCATCCAACACAAAGAATTGCGTCTTTAACTGAAAAAGCAGGGGTGGTTTGTGTAGTTACTGAAACTGACTTGACATCAGCATTACCCAATCAGTTACCCACCTTATTATTGTCTGATACAATTGATGCCAATCATCAAAATCCTGCACATTTATTGTCAACAGATGCTACATCCTTTATGCTGTATACCTCTGGTTCAACAGGAGAACCCAAGGGTGTGATGCTGACGCATAAAGGTTTAACCAACGTGATCTTGGGTTTGCAAAAAACCATTGGCTTTACCAATGCTGATAAGCTATTGTTTGTAACCACCATCATTTTTGATTTGGCACAAGCGGATATTTTTCTACCATTGGTCAGCGGTGGGGAATTAGTGCTAACATCAAAAGAAGCGTCTAAAGACGGATTCAAGTTGCTTGAATTAATTAAGCAGCATGGTATTACTTATTTGGAGGCAACACCTGTAACATACAAATTCATGTTGGCAACAGGTTGGAGTGAAAAATTGAACATGCAATTGACCTGCTGTGGGGAACCGTTGTCTGTTGATTTAGCAACAGCATTAAAAGCCAGATGCAACAAGTTGTATAATATGTATGGACCTACTGAGTGTACCATTTATGCAACGGCTTCTGTAATTGAACAACCTGAATTGGGTATTTCTATCGGATATCCATTCCCGAATACACAAGTGTATATTTTAGATCAAGATCAAATGATTTTGCCACCAGGTTTTGTTGGTGAATTATATATTGCTGGGGATGGCGTAGCCAAAGGTTATTTAAACGATGCGGCTTTAACCAAAGCTAAGTTTTTGCCCAATCCATTTTCTTCGGATGCCAATGCTACCATGTATCGATCAGGTGATTTGGCGAAAATTAATCCAGACGGCAGTATTGCCTTTTTTGGAAGAAAAGACAGTCAGGTTAAGATCAGAGGATTGCGTATTGAAATGGGTGAAATTGAATACCATTTGCGACAGCTACCAGGCGTTAAAGATGCAGTGGTGATTGTAAGAGACGATATTGGTTATGATCAACAATCGATTGTGGCTTATATAGTTGGTGATGACCAATTAGCTGAGCCTTTGAATACACTGGTTGTGCATCAGTGGAGAGATCAATTGGGTGCAGTATTGCCCAATTATTATATCCCCAACTTTTTCGTTGCGTTAAAAGCATTGCCATTAACCAGTTCTGGGAAACTGAATCGAAACCAATTACCAAAGCCAGACCTGAATACTTTACCAATTCATGATGCTCCTGAAGCATTAACACCATTGCAAACGCAGTTGACATCTATTTGGAAAGAATTATTAGGATTGACATTTATAGGCGCCCATGATGACTTCTTTGAATTAGGAGGACATTCATTAATTGCCATTCAAGTCATGACACGCATTAAAAAAGAAACAGGCATACAAATTCCAATCAGTGCATTGTTTCAATATCCAACCATTCAATCTTTAAGCAGATTAATTGAAACCAATGCGCAACAAAACTTTAGTTGTTTGGTGCCCATCAAACCATCTGGAACTAAACCGCCATTGTTTTTGATTCATGGTGATGGCTTAAACGTATTGGTGTTCAAGTCATTTTCAAAATATATTAGTGCAGATCAACCCGTTTGGGGCATTCAATCTAAAGGATTGGATGGACAATCTCTGCCCGATAATACCATTGAAGCCATTGCAAAAGATTACCTTAAAGAGATACTTATATTATTTCCTGATGGTCCGTATAATTTTGCCGGTTATTCTTTTGGTGGATTAGTAGCGTATGAATTGGCCAAGCAGCTCAAAGCAATGGGTAAGCAAGTCAATTTTGTAGGCATATTAGATACCAATATCAGTAATGAACAATTTTATTTAGCTGGCATGGATCGATTGCCACAAAAATTAAAACGACAATTGTTGAAGTTGGCATTTATTGGCAAATCTTTTGTGCGAGATCCGAAAGCAACCATTGCCTACCAGCAATTCATCATTCAGCGAAAAACCAGTGAGTTATTGGTGAAGTTTGGGATAAAGCAAGCAACACCTGAAGAACAAAATCTATCACATGAAGGGATGATTCTGCAGAACCTGACACATGCGTATAAGCATTATAATATGCAATCTCAAGACTTGTTGATTGATTTATTCAGGTGTAAAACCAGACCTTATTTTGTAAACGATCAAGTGTATTTGGGATGGAAAAAATTTGCAGAAAAAGGAGTGATCATTACAGAAGTGCCTGGCGATCATGAAACATTTTTGTATTCACCCAATGACGTTGTTTTTGCTAAAGCCATAGAATCGGTCATGCAATTGCGCAATCAAACCAATCCATAATGGTGCAAGGGCAAATCAATCTGGTCAACTGTTTAACTAAGCAAGCTGCTTTTCAACCGTTGCCAGTTGACATTCATTTGAAAGCCGATGAAGCCTGCGTTATATTAATCAGAAAACAGGATTGCTTACCTTATTTGTCAGATTACGCTGGGTGGCTGTCTGAAGATGAATCAGCTGCTATAAAACAGTTCATGAAATGGGATGATCAAACCACCAAAATCATTGGACGCGGCTTATTAAAAGCAGTATTGTCTAAATTGAGTGGATTGCCAATGCAAGCATTGGTCATTGACCGAACGTCTTTTGGGAAACCCATTTTGATGAACCAACTGACTACCCCCATTCATTTTAATTTATCTGATTCAGCCGACTATATTTTATTAGGTTTTGCTACAGAACCTATTGGGGTTGATATTGAAGCCATCAACAATCATAGTGATATAGCCGATATTGTACAAAGCCATTTTGCCAATGATGAGCAACTGCAAATGCAAACCGCTGTTGATCCCCAGGCATTTTTCTATGAAATTTGGACCAGAAAAGAAGCGGTATTAAAAGCCAATGGTATCGGTTTAATTGATGACTTGCCTTCATTACTGGTAACCAATGGGCAGCATGTATTACCAACCGATTTTGGACCCACCAACCAATATTGGACTATTCAAAGTTTTAAAGTAGAAGAAACGGCTATGGCCGCAATTGCCGTTTCGCAAAGAATCAAACAAATTTATTTTTTTGATTACCTTGCAACCAACCCATTAGAACTTTAGTATGATCATTTTTGTAAGGAAATTGGTGTTTGTATTGTTTTGTTGTTGTTTATGCCTTGGAAGCCAAGTAAACGCACAAAATTTGGATCAATTGGTGAAGCGAGGCTTACAACGCATGGCTATAAAAAACTATAAGGGGGCCATTGAAGATTTTACCCTTGCGCTGGATGAAACCCCAGATGATATTAATCTACTACTGAATAGAGCCATTGCCAAACGTGAGATTAAAAACTACACAGGGGCCATTGAAGATATTGGGTTTGCATTGGAAATCAATGATACCGATCCTAATTTGTATTTCAATAGAGGCTTTATCAAGGGATTGGCAGGTGATGCCGCAGGTGCAATTGATGATTATTCAAGAGCCATTGAGATTGGCCCTGCAAACGCCAATATGTATTTTAATCGCGGCATTGAAAAAGAGTCTTTAAAAGACTTTCAAGGCGCTTTGCAAGATTATGATAAAGCCTTACAATTAAAGCCTACATATGGGGATGTTTATTTTAATAGGGGTGTTATTAAAACGGCGCTTCAAGATCCTTCAGGGGCTTTAAAGGATTACAACAAAGCCATTTTATACAATCCTAAAAATGAAAATGCTTGGTTTAACAGAGCCATTGAAAAAACCAATCTGCAAGATTTTGTTGGGGCCATCAATGATTATTCTAGTGCCTTAAAATTGGCGCCAGATTTTGTAGACGCATGGTTCAATAGAGGCTTTGTGAAAGCCAAAATGAACAATCATAAAAATGCCATTCTTGATTTTGATAAAGCCATTGAATTAGAACCTGCTGCTGATTTTGTATTTAACAGAGCCATCTCTAAAGCTGCGTTGAACAATCATGTAGGGGCTATTGAAGATTATAACAGCATTATTGCAGCAGACTCCAGCATAGAAAATGTGTTCTTCAACAGGGCATTAAGTAAAATGAAACTCAACGATTTCTCAGGCGCTTTAATTGATTTAAATATTGCTTTAGAAGACAATCAATCAAGTTCAGATATTTATTTTAACAGAGGCTTGATTTATAAAAATATGCAACAAATTAAGGAAGCCAAAGCCGATTTTGATCGTGCTATTGTGTTGAATCCTAAAAACAGTGACCTATTTGTGAATCGTGGACTCTTACATTTAGAATTGACTGATACAGCTGCAGCCATTGATGATTTTTCAAGTGCCATTGAACTGAATAAAAAGAATGTCGGCGCCTATTTTAATAGAGGCATTCAATACGAACGGTCAGAAGATTTTGAAGCCGCATTAGCAGATTACAATAGTGCCATTAAGCTTGATCCAAATTATGCAGATATCTATTTTAATCGGGGGGTGGTAAAAGCTGCATTGGGCGACAAAAAAGGCGCATTGGTTGATTACAATACTTGTATTCGTTTAAAACCAACGAGTGCCGGCGCTTGGTATAACCGTGGGTTGGCTAAGTACGCCGCAAAAAACTATTTAGGGGCCATAGCGGACTATAATAAAGTGATTCAATTGGATCCTCAAATGCCCAATATTTATTTTAACCGAGGGATCTCTAAAGCGCAGCTAAAACAATTTGCTGCTGCTATTTTAGATTATGACAAAGCCATTCAACAAAACCCTAATTACGGTGACATTTATTTAAACCGGGGTATTTTAAAAGTGATTCTAAAACAAGCTGAAGGCGGTTGTGCCGACCTTAAAAAAGCGGCTTCTTTGGGGGTATTTGCGGCATCAATAGAAATTGAGAAGTCCTGTCTATAATACCGCTTGTTGAATTAATATACCATTAACACATTTAAAGGTTAATTTTTTGCCCAATCATGTAATATTGGTATGATATTTAATACCAATAAGTCAAAATAAATTTAAATTATTCTTTATGAAAAAGCTTTTATTGTCAGTTTTTGTGGTTCTTGCTTTTGTAGCTAATCTTTCAGCACAAACAGCTGATGACATCATTAATAAGTACGTGACTGCCATTGGCGGCGCTGAAAAATGGAGTAAGATCACGTCTTTGAAAGTAGAAGGTCAAATTGAAGTTCAGGGCATTGCGATCCCATTCACTATGCAAGCCATTCATATGAAAGGCATGCGTGTAGATGCTGAATTTCAGGGCAGCAAAATCATTGACATTGTTACCCCAACAAAAGGTTGGTCTCAAAATCCATTCGGAGGCAAAACCAGTTTAGAAGCCATCACTGAAGATGAGTTGAAGACTAAGTTAGATGAGTTAGACGTACAAGATGAATTTGTAAACTATAAGGAAAAAGGCTCTACTGTTGAATACTTAGGTAAGGAAGAAGATGAAGGTACTTCATACAACAAAGTAAAATTGACTACTAAAAATGGCAATGAAAAAACTTACTATTTCGATTTAACTACCAACTTAATTTACAAAGAAGAGTCTACTGTAAAGCAACAAGGCCAAGAAATCAAACAGTCTGTTAAGTATTTAGACTACCAAACTTTAGAGAATGGTATTAAGATGGCTTTCAAATCTGATATGGGTCAAATGATGATGGTAACCAAGAAAGTAACCATTAACCCTGCAGTGGATGCGTCTATTTTTTCTGGTAACTAATTAATTGCTCAATATGAGACTATTGTTTATTGCCCTGTTTACAGGGATTGGCATGCTTTTGCATGCACAGAATATACCATCTTTTAATACGGCGCAGTTTCAAGTCATGGGTGCAAGAGCTTTAGGGCCTTCTACCATGAGTGGTAGAATTACGGCCATTGAAGGTGTTTATGCAGATGCACAACTCAATTTATATGTTGGAACTGCAGGTGGTGGTATTTGGAAAAGCCAAAATGGTGGCCAATCTTTTTCACCCATCTTTGACAAATACAATCAATCTATTGGTGCTTTAGCCATTGAACCAGGGAATGCAAAAATTGTATATGCCGGAACTGGTGAAAGCAATATGCGTAACTCTGTGTCCATTGGTGCGGGTATCTATAAAACCACCGATGGCGGCAGCAACTGGCAAAAGCTTGGTCTTGACAGTACAGAGCATATCAGTAAAATCATCATTGATCCTTCTGATAAAAAAGTATTGTATGTAGCAGCGCCAGGTCCATTGTTTAAAGCGTCTACGCATCGCGGTTTGTATAAATCAACTGATGCGGGTAAAACGTGGCAAAAGATTTTATACATCAACGAAAATGCTGGTTGTGCAGATGTAGCCGTGCATCCAACAAAGCCCAACATCGTTTTTGCATCTTCCTGGGAATTTAGAAGAAAGCCATATTCCTTTGTATCTGGTGGTGCGGGTTCTGCATTTTATAAATCTATTGATGGTGGTAAAACATGGAACAAATTAACCAAAGGGTTGCCTGAAGGCAATTTGGGTAGAATTGTTGTCACCATTAATCCATCAAAACCTTCTCAGGTATTGGCATTGGTGGAAGCCAAAGAATCTGCTTTATACCAATCCAATGATGAAGGCGAAACCTGGACTAAGTTAACTTCAGCAACTGCATTAACTGCGCGGCCGTTTTATTTTAGCACACTTGTAATTGATCCAAAAGATCCGAAGCGTGTTTACAGACCTGCGTTTGATTTTTCTTATTCTAACGATGGTGGAGCCACATTTACCAATACCGTTATTGGTGGCGTAACACCTCATGCCGATCACCATGCTTTGTGGATTAATCCTACCAATACTGATATGCTGTATTTGGGTACAGATGGTGGGGTGTACTTAAGTTACAATAAAGGCGTTACTTGGGAGTTCTTGAATAACTTACCTGTGCCGCAGTTTTATCATGTTAGCATCGACAATCAAACGCCCTATAATATTTATGGGGGATTACAAGACAACAATAACTGGATGGCCCCTAACACTGCACCAGGCGGTGTGGCGTCTACTGAATGGAAGGGCTTAGGTGGTGGCGACGGCTTCTGGGTTCAACCAGATGCTGTTGATGAAAAAATCATCTACGCTGAATCTCAGGGCGGTGAAATGTATCGCATTAATCTGCGCACTGGTTTATCCAGCGGGATGAAACCTAAAAAGCAAGCAGGTGAAGAAGACCATCGTTGGAATTGGAATACACCCATTGTAACGGCCAAGTCTAACACGAAGTCTGCTACTGGAGCTGTGCAAAGCAATTTGTATGTAGGTGCGCAGTATTTATTTAGATCAAGAGACAATGGCAGAAACTGGGAGCGTATTTCACCAGATTTAACTACCAATAATAAAGCCATTCAAAACAAATCAGAGAACAGTGAAAGTGTTACTGGCGATAATACCAGTGCAGAAAATCATGGCACTATTTTTACTATTGTGCAACATCCAACGAATGAAAATATTATTTGGGTTGGTACAGATGATGGTAATTTGATGTTTACGAATAATGGTGGAAAAACTTGGACTAATAAAGCTGGGGCCATTGCCAAATCTGGTGTTCCTGCTAATGCATGGATCAGTAGCATTGAATTGTCTGCACAAAATTCAAACAGAATTTTTGTAACCTTAGATCACCATATGTATGGCGACAACAATACGTATGCTGTGGTAAGTAATGATGGCGGCAATAGCTTTACCAAATTTGAGTCAGAAGAGTTTACAGGCTTTGCACATATTATTCGTGAAGATCCCAAAGCACCTGAACTTTTGTTCTTAGGAACCGAGTCTGGCTTCTTTATTTCTTTCAATGCTGGTAAAACTTGGATGAGAAGCAAGTACCAAAACCTACCCTGGTATAGTTTGGTAAGAGATATTAAAATACATCCAACAACCAATGACTTAGTGATTGCAACGCATGGAAGAGGGATATACATCATTGATGATATCCAACCACTTCGCGAAATGGTTAAATCTGATTTAAGTCAACCATTGTTGTTTTATCCAATTCAATCATTCAAATATGAATATGGGGCGCAATATCCTCAAGCACCTTCTAATTTGGTTGGGTATGCTGGTGCAAGTAAAACATTAGCGCCGACCTTCTTTTATTATTTGAAAGATCGCAGCAATGATGTAGTGAAAATAGATATCTACAATTCCGCAAATCAGAAAATCAAAGATTTGAATGGTACGGGTTTAAAAGGATTGAATAAAGTGTATTGGAACCTTACATCTAATCCGCCTAAAGTGGCTAAAGGTGGTTTCATTGCACAATCATCTGTTCAAGTTGCAGGATTTTTAGGACCCAAAGTGCCTGCTGGAAAATACAGAGTTGTTGTGCGAGCTGGAAAAGACAGTATTCAACAATACTTAAACGTATTACCCAATCCTTCAGCAGGGTTAAGTGAAGCATCACTTAAGTTGTTGAATCAGCAAACCATGCGATTATTTGTGTTAGAAGAACAACTTGCTGTAATGGTAGACAGTATTAATGTAAAGCTCGATGAGTGGAACAAGCAACCAAGTACAGAGGCATTGTCTGCGAAAATTAAAGCATTGGATACGTTTAAACGAGAATTGATTGAGCTCAATCGCAAATCCATTTTCTTTGATGAATTGAAATTTAGAAGAAAAATCAGTGATTTCTATTTAGACCTTGTTTCAGCCCTTGAACCTTTGACCAAGAGTCAGGAAAAAGGCATTGATGTGTTAGAAGCTGAAATGAAGCAATACCAAGCTAAGTTCAAAACCTTGTTATAAAGCTGAATCAATTATAAAGCCGCAAATATCGCTATGGTATTTGCGGCTTTCTTGTGTTATATATGCGGAAAATTGCGTTAATTGAATCAGGTATGTTTTTTTATCTTTTTTTAAGCCGCTCCTTAACACAAACCCTAACATATTTGCGTTTTAGTTGGCTGCCTGTCTGTTAAAATTGTTTAAAACCCAATGCAACATTTTTGATAAGACTGCGGTCATACTTCGGGTACAAGCTATTCATTTGTTGGTGTTAAATAAGTTTTTCAATTTTTTTCAAAAGAATTAACAAAAATTTTATTTAATCCGAAAAATGTGTATTTTGTACACGCTTAATAACCAGTAAACTGCCATTTATGAATCTAAGACTGCTTGCCAGGCCCATATTATTGGGTGCCTTCGCTTGTCTGTTTGCCATCTTCTCGCATGCGCAAACCAAAACTGTTACCGGAAAGGTAACTGACTCAAAAGACGGATCACCATTGTCAGGTGCATCTGTAGTAGCTAAAGGAACTTCAACAGGTACCCAAACGGGTGCAGATGGTTCCTTCAAATTAACTGTTCCTTCTGCAACAAAAACTTTGGTGATTTCTTTCGCCGGTTTTGGTAATCAAGAAGTGAACATTTCTGCCACCAATACTGCCAATGTAAAATT
>JAIXYL010000008.1 GCA_027490265.1 Sediminibacterium sp. | reverse complement strand
GTATCTTTTGCATTTGCCAATCAAAGTTGGATGATGTTTGCATTTTTGTTTCTTTTTTTTTTGGGTGGAATTGCTGGTCCTGCATTGCAATCCATTATATCTGGTAGTTTCCCGGCCAACGAACAAGGCGAATTGCAAGGGGCATTAACCAGTTTAATTAGTGTGACTTCTATTGTTGGCCCTTTAATCATGACCAATTCATTCGCTTATTTTACCGATGAAAATACACCAGTATATTTTCCAGGGGTATCTTTCTTAATAGGGGCTGTATTTATGTTGTGTAGTCTGGCTTGGGCTTATTATGCCTTGCATATGAAGCCGAATAAATAAAAATGGCCCTGTATGCAGGGCCAGCATATCCCCCGATATGCGTCATGAACAAACTATAACTTCTTGAGATCGTTTAGGATATTTGCCAATGATTTTTTCTGCGGCTTTAATGTAACCACTGGCGTACTGTTTAATGCTCTAATACTTGATTCACTGTAATAGAACTGTGTGCCAATTAATGAAATGGTCACAATATGAATTTTCTTTTGCAATGGAATATTTCCTGCGCTAAAACTTCTAGACGATAGTTCTGGTCTTAGCTCAATGGTAGTATTGTAGTCGTCCATTGTAGCAAATACAATTGTATTCTTATTGGTGAAATTAGGAGGTAATATAACGTTCAGTTTACCAAGGCTGCCAATATTGGTTACTGGACGTGCGATTGCGATCCATCTGAGTCGATTGGTGGTAATATCGTAGCGTTCAATTTCTTTTGAACCACTGTTACTGCCTGGTTGCTTGAAAATATCTTGTTGAAAATCCAACGCGGTATTGTCGTTCCAATTGAACAAAGGGTCTGCCAATATTTGTGTTGTATACATGACTGATTCATCGCCTCTGTATACACGCATATTTTGTTTGACAATATCGTCTTTGTTTCCAATTCTAATTAAATAGGTTTTACCTGGCGCTATATTAACCGCTTGTCCGTTTGATGTAGCAATCACACAGAATGCCAAATCAGATTCTAATAAATTGGTGTGGTTCAAAGAAGACTTTGTGGTTCTGATGAATTCCGCTTTTTCATCCATTAACAGTACTCGAATGGTCACCACACTTGTAACTGGGCTACCAGCGCTGTTGACAAATGCATTTGCGGGTATGATCAAACTTAACCTATCCGAGAACACGATTGTTTTGGCTGATGTACCCATCAAAGTGTCCACGTATTTGTACACTGATGCAGAATCAATCATTCTTTGTATCGCTGGTGCTGTAGTTGTACTGGATGACCAAGTTGTATCGTTTAAATCGTTACCAGCGTAAATATTAAAATTGCCATCAGAAATCTCCTTGTTGCAAGAAGCCAATGCCAGCAAACTGGCGGCAGCAATGAAGTAATATTTTCTGATACGTTGTAACATTATAATCGAGATACGGTGTTTGGTTTGATTGTTGCCTATCGTTTATTTAAATTAAATCTTAATCCCATGGAAAGCCCGCCAATGCTGAATCTTTGATTGAACGCAGCATCAGGATTGGTCATATTCGACAAATTATATCTTAAGTATGGTTCAAAGAATAATTGGGTGGCATAATTGATGCGTTTAGAAACATTCAATCCTGCGTATAAGCCAAGTCCAATATTGCTTTTATAAACCATATTGTTGTCTTTGTTTAATGGCACTGGTGATAAACTGCTGTCTAAAATAACGCCTTGATACCAACTAGACATATTCACAATCACACCCGCAGTAATGCCAAATCTTAAGTCGTCATTGCCCAATTGAACACTGGCCAAAATTGGAATATCTAAGCTTCTGAACCTGTTTTTCTCCGTATTGTTTTTGTAGCCTATTTGGGTTAGTGTACTGGTGTCTCTTACAATTAAAGTATCCCCCGGTGCTCTAATGATGGATCTTACAGTTACCACAGTAGTGGTTCTGGTTTCATTTTCTGTTCTGTAAGAAAAGCGTTCGTTTATTTGTGAATATTGTAACCCCGTTTTAATGGACAAATAATCGTTCAAAGGTTTTACAATCCTAAACCCTGCAGAAAAGCCCACTCGCATAGATTCATTGCTGTCTTTACGACTTAGGAATGCTTGACTGGCTGTATTCGGTGTTACTGTTTTGAAAGCCAAATCTGGGGATACATATACTTCTAAATCCCAATCCGGATTGCGCATTTTTCGATCAGTAGGGCAGATGACTACATTTTTAAAACTTGATGCATGGTTTTTATTCAGTACATCTTTCTTAAAAAACGCTGCCAATTGTCTTTGTTGTTTGATGTATGCATCGCCCGCTTTTTTGGCCAATTCATAAGTCAGCTCTTCTTCAACGGGGCTTGATTTTTCGGTACTTGTTAGTGTTTGTACTGATTGATTTGACTGGTTTTTCTGATTGGTATTGATGGATTGCTCAAATGGAAAAACAGATTCCTTTTGTTTAAAGGACTGGGTCATATTTTTTCGATTCAACTTCCAATTATTTTCCACAGCTGGCTTCAGAACCTTTGATGGTGCGGCCACTGTTGCCTCCTTTACAGATAGGTCTTCTGTTGCTGATTGCTTTGTTGGTGAATCTGAAGGAATGATGCCCGATGCGGATGGTTTTGTTGGCTGATTGTCGTTGAGCGCTTCCTCCGTTGCATTTGTTTTCAACCAATTGGGGGTGCTTAAATAAAGGTATGCCGATACAGAACCTGCTAATACAAAGATTAAAATAGTGGCCGCCACCATATACTTTTTGGGTAACCAAAAAATGCCTCGTCTTCTTTTTGTCTCTTCTTCTGGTTTTACTTTTTCCCAAAGGCCTTTTGGAATCGGTGCAGTGTAGTCATATAATTTGTCATGAATGAATTCGTCAAAAGGATTTGTTGGCCCCGATAAATCTTGCGCGGCAATTTTTTCCCATAGCCCTGCAGGTACACTGGCGGTGTAAGACTGTAGTTTTTGGTT
>JAIXYL010000039.1 GCA_027490265.1 Sediminibacterium sp. | reverse complement strand
GAAGGGTCCATTCTTGGTCAAAAACTGGCATTGAATCCAAGCATCAAAGCAATCGGATTTACAGGTTCATACCGAGCTGGAATGGCTTTATATGAAACTGTTACACAAAAAAGGCAATCTCCAATTCCACTGTATGCAGAAATGAGCAGCATTAATCCTGTTGTTTTATTGCCAGAAACATTAGCAAATAAAACAAGTGAAACGGCCAATGTATTAGCAGGCTCAATCACTTTAGGTGTTGGTCAATTTTGTACTAATCCCGGTTTAATTTTTGCAATCAAGTCAAAAGCAACAGAAGCATTTATTGAAGCTTTAAGAGGGGCTTTATCCAATATGCCTTCTGCTACCATGTTAAACCCATCGATCTGTAAAGCGTATTATAGGGATCAGTTAAAAGCGATGCAGACCAATGGGGTCATAACTTTATTGAAAGGCGAAGACCATTCTGAAACATTTAAAGGTAGCCCTAGCTTGCTGCTGGTCAATGCAGAAACATTTATTCAACACCCAAGCTTGCAAGATGAAGTATTTGGTCCTTGTTCTATGATTGTGGTATGCAATAGTAAAGAACAGTTAGAAAATGCATTGACAGCACTGCATGGACAATTAACGGGCGCTGTTTTCGGTAGCGAAGATGAGTTGTTGCGCTATACCAATGTCATCAACATTTTACAAGATAAAACAGGTAGAGTAATTTTTAATGCAGCACCCACTGGTGTTGAAGTTTGTCATGCAATGGTACATGGCGGTCCCTTCCCATCAACAACAGATGCAAGAACAACTTCTGTTGGCACTGAAGCCATCCGTCGGTTTGTAAGACCCATTTGTTATCAAGATTGCCCACAATCGTTGCTGCCAACCTATTTGCAAAACAACAATGCAGCTGGTATTATGCGCAAAGTAAATGGGGAATATACCAGAGCATCAATTAATTAACGCTTATCAATTTAATCTGCTTTAGTAATGGCGTATAAAAAATTCTTTTGCATTGATGCGCATACCTGCGGAAATCCTGTAAGATTGGTAGCTGGAGGAGGCCCATTGTTAGAAGGTAATTCAATGATGGAGAAAAGATTGCATTTTCTCAAAGACTATGATTGGATAAGGAAAGGATTGATGTTTGAGCCGAGAGGGCATGATATGATGAGCGGCAGTATACTATATCCGCCTCATGATCCTCAAAACGACATTGGGGTTTTATTTATTGAAACCAGTGGTTGCTTGCCAATGTGCGGACATGGCACCATTGGCACCATCACTATCGCCATTGAAGAAGGGTTGGTAACACCTAAAATACCGGGGCAATTAAAAATTGAAACTCCAGCGGGCCTCGTGCATATCAATTATCAGCAAGAAGGCAAGAAAGTGACAGCTGTTAAACTAACCAATGTGCCTGCCTTTTTATATGCATCCAATCTTGAAGTACAATGTCCTGATTTAGGTCTCATAAAAGTAGATGTGGCATATGGTGGAAATTTTTATGCCATTGTTGATCCGCAAGCAAATTTCTCAGGAATTGAACATTTTACTGCTGATCAACTTATTTCATGGAGTAGGGTTTGCAGACAACGTTTGAATGAACAATATCGTTTTGTTCATCCTGAAAATCCTAATATTACCGGGTTGAGTCATCTCTTATGGACAGGAAAAACAATTGCATCAACTTCTACTGCAAGAAATGCGGTATTCTATGGTGATAAAGCCATCGATCGTTCGCCTTGCGGCACGGGCACTTCCGCAAGAATGGCCCAGTGGCATGCAAAGGGCTTATTGAAAAAAGGCGAAGCATTTATTCATGAAAGCATTATTGGGTCAACGTTTACAGGACGAATTGAAGCAGAAACAACTGTTAATCATCAACCAGCCATCATACCAAGTATTGAAGGCTGGGCCAGAGTTACTGGCTACAATACAATCATCATTGATGATGATGATCCTTACGCGCATGGGTTTCAAGTGATATAATCCTATAAAAAACTGAATTATGAAAGCTGTTGTAATTGGCGGAGGCATTATTGGGTTGAGTTCAGCTTATTATCTTTTGCAAGAAGGTTGGAATGTTACAGTGATTGATAAGACAGATTTAACCGATAGTTGTTCATATGGAAATCTTGGAATGATTGTTCCAAGTCATTTTGTTCCATTGGCTGCACCTGGTATTGTTGCACAAGGTATTAGATGGATGTTTGATTCTAAAAGTCCATTTTATGTAAAACCATCATTGAGCGGACAATTGATTAATTGGGGGTTGAAATTTATAAAATCTGCTAATACACAACATGTTCAACAATCTGGGCCTCATCTAACGGCCATCAATTTACTCAGTAAACAATTGTATGAGTCGTTGAGTCATCAACCAGGATTTGATTTCTCTTTTGAGAAAAAGGGCATTATGATGTATTTCAAATCTGAAAAAGTTGGAGAAGAAGAAATCCATATGGCGGAGAAAGCCAAGCAAATGGGTTTAGAAGTAGACATATTAAATGCAGCTGAGGCACAACAAGTTGAAACAGATATAGCTCTGGATGTATTGGGGGCCATTCATTATAAATGCGATGCACACTTGTATCCGAATAAACTGAACCATCAATTAATTCAATATTTAACATTAAATGGGGTACAATTTTTAACTGGCCAACCCGTAACAAAAATTACCAAGAAGCAGAATAAAATTGCATCGGTTCATGTTGGTGCTGAAGCTGTAGATGGTGATGTATTTGTTTTTGCTGCTGGATCATGGATGCCTTCTTTATTGCAACTTGCTGGATTACAATTGCCGCTGATGCCAGGTAAAGGCTATTCATTCACGCAATCTCATTCGGATAAAACGTTACAAGTGCCGGCTATTTTATGTGAAGCTAGGGTAGCCATCACACCCATGAATCAACAAATACGATTTGGTGGTACAATGGAGATAGGCCCAATAAATGATAAAATCAACATGAATCGGGTGAAAGGCATTGTTGAATCAGTTCCCGCTTATTTACCTGGCTTGCCTGTAGAAATGCCCAAACCATCCGAAGTATGGTATGGATTTAGGCCATGTTCACCAGATGGCTTGCCATATATTGGATATGGTGCTAAATACGATAATTTACTTTATGCAGGTGGCCATGCCATGATGGGTTTGAGTTTAGGGCCTGCAACAGGTCATTTGATTGCAGATTTGGCAACTGGTAAAAAACCAATAATTGACATCAGTGCCTTTAATCCTTCTAGATTTGATTAACATGATTTCTACAGCTAAACCAAGCGATATGCGACAAATCAAGTGTATTTTTTTGATGTTTTTTTTCTGCAATACTATTGGCCTAATGCCAAAACAGTTATTGGCACAAGTGTCAAAAGAGGTTTATGTGCCATGTCAAGAAATGCCGGCGTTGATTCAACAGTATAATACAGACAATCGAACCATTAATAGGTTTTATAGTCCTGCATCTTCTAGGGCTGGTTTTGGTGGTGGAGCAGATGGAAGTATTGGGTCTCCTGAAAAAAATAAACGTTTGCAACAATTGGTTCAAGACTATCAAAAAAAACTCAATGAGGTAAATTTTAAAAGCCTCAGTCAAGAGTGCAAAGTTGATTATCTTTTATTTAAAAGAGACTTAAATGAAAAGCTTAGACAACTTGTTGCGGAAGCAACTGAAGTAGACAAAATAAAACAATGGGTACCATTTGCACCAAAATTGTACACTTTAGAGCAACTGCGTAGAAGAGGGTTACAACCAAATGCAGAGCAGGTGGCGAAAGATTGGACTGCTATTACAAAAGAAATCAAATCCTTACAAGCCAAACTGAAGGAGGAAAAATTGATTCATCCTGAATCTGTATATACAGCAGGTGAAGTCATTAATAATTTACGCCAAACCGTACAGAGTGTTGTAGACTTTTACAATGGATATGACCCCATGTTTACTTGGTGGGTACCAACCGTTCACAAAGCATTAGATGAAGCTTTGGTGGCATATGGTACAAGTTGGAAATCTAAAGCCAATAGTGCTTTAAGCGCTTTAGATAATACGGGCATTGTTGGTGTTCAAGCTGGCAGAGACAATTTGATCAAACAACTTGAATTAGAAATGATTCCTTATACACCTGAGGAACTAATTGATATTGCACAAAAAGAATTTGCATGGTGTGATGCAGAGATGTTGAAAGCGTCAAAAGAAATGGGATTTGGCGATAATTGGAAAGCAGCCCTCGAGAAAGTAAAAAATTTATACGTCCCTCCTGGTAAACAACCAGAAGCCATTCTTCGATTGTATACAGAGTCAATTGATTTTTTGAAAAAAAATCAATTGATTACGATTCCTCCGATGGCAGAAGAAACTTGGGGTATGATGATGATGTCACCAGAAAGACAATTGGTGAATCCTTTTTTTACAGGTGGTGCAGACATTACCATATCATATCCAACCAATACCATGAGTTATGAGGATCGCTTGATGAGCATGAGAGGCAATAATCCTCACTTTTCAAAAGCCACTGTTCACCATGAATTGATTGCTGGGCATAATTTGCAACAGTTTGTTAATAGTAGGAACAGAACTTATAGAAATTTTGGCACACCATTTTGGGGTGAAGGATGGGCACTTTATTGGGAATTAATTTTATGGGATTTGCAATTTGCCAAAACACCAGAAGATCGCATTGGGATGCTTTTCTGGCATATGCATCGTTGCGCCCGAATCATTTTTTCTTTGAATTATCATATGGGTAAATGGACACCACAACAATGTATTGATTTCCTAGTTGATAGAGTGGGGCATGAAAGGGCAAATGCAGAGGGTGAAGTCCGTCGGTCTTTCGTTGGTCGATATCCTCCATTATACCAATTGGCTTATTTAACCGGTGGCAGACAATTTTATGCACTAAAAAAGGAACTGGTTGATAGCGGCAAAATGACTTATAAGCAATACCATGATGCCGTCATGTCATTGAATTCAATGCCTGTGGAAATGGTTCGAGCTATATTAACCAAACAACCACTATCGGAAGATTACAAAACGAATTGGCGATTTTATACCAATCAATAATGATTGATTAAGCGGTTTTTTTCTTTCTGACAAGGTAGTAAATGGGTATACCCAACAAGGTAATGATTAAACCTGGCCATGTAAAAGCAGGTTTAAAAATAATGAGCAGGGTGCAAAAGCTTAAACCCATCGCAATATATATTAAGGGTAATATTGGATAGCCGAATGCTTTATATGGTCGTTCTGCTTCCGGCCGTTTCTTTCTAAGAATGAATATCCCTACAATGGTGAGCATATAAAATCCAACCACCACAAAAGAAATCATGTCGAGTAATTGTCCGTATTTGCCGCTTAAACTCCAACCACAAGCTACTAGGCACTGTAACCAAAGTGCATAAGCAGGTACATTGTTTTGATTAAGTGTACCAGCTTTTGGGAAAAATAATTGATCCTTTGCCATTGTATAATACACTCTTGCACCTGCTAAAATAATACCGTTGTTACAGCCAAATGTTGAAATCATAATCATGATGGCAATGATGATGGTGCCTGCTTCTCCGAATATGATATTTGCTGCTGATACGCCAACTCTATCTTTTTCTGCGTGTGCAATATCTTGCAATGGTAGTATTGCTGTGTAAGCTATATTGGTTAATAAATAAATGATTGTTACAATCAATGTACCTAAGAATAAGCTCAATCCAATATTGCGTTGCGGGTTTTTTATTTCACCTGCAATAAATGTTACATTATTCCATGAATCACTACTGAAGATTGAGCCAACCATTGAAGCTGCAATGGCACCCAGTGCTGCAAAAGTTGTATAGGTGCCAAAGGATCCGTCTGCATTCATAGGTTTTAACGACCATGCTTGTTGCCAATTGAGTTGCCAAATGTCTTTGTTAAAAAAAATCAATCCAAATAGAATTAAGCCAAAGAGGCTTAAGAGTTTTGCAATGGTAAAAGTTGTTTGAATGCTTTTGCCGCTTTGAATTCCTCTTGTGTTGATATAGGTTAATAACACAATTACTAAAATTGACAATAATTGAGCCCTGCTTATGCTGACAATGCCAGCATCAAATGCAATAATGTCTTCACTAAAAAAAGGAAATAAGTAAGCAGTAAATTTTGCAAAAGCTACAGCAACAGCTGCAATTGTTGCTGTTTGAATAACAGAAAAAAAACTCCACCCAAATAAAAATGCAATTAATGAATTGTAGGCTTCTTTCAAATAAACGTATTGACCACCCGCTTTTGGAAACATGGCGCTCAGTTCTCCATAACTTAAAGCGGCTGCCACTGTCATAAAACCGGTTATCACCCAAACCGCCATTAACCAGCCAGTGCTTCCCACATTTCTGGTAATATCTGCGCTGACAATAAAAATGCCTGAACCAATCATGGATCCAGCTACTACCATTGTGGCATCTAAAAGCTTTAGCGAAGGTTTAAATTGACTTGAATCAGACATTCGTATAAATTGAATAGTTTGAAAGGATGCTTTAAAGATATTTCGTTAGTAAGATAGCTTACTATGCGTAATTAATCATTTTTTTGGTTTTTTTTGTCATTGTTGCTAGCAGCCTCCAGTTAATATGATTATGGGTTAAAATAGGTTCAGTATTAGTTAAAATATTGGGCAAGCATGTAGCGCAATCAAAATAATTTTATTGTCAAAATGACACTTAAAAAATAATTACCAATTTGAAAGTGCAAAACTGAGAGCCTTGCACTTTTTAAGTAATAATTTTCTTAGATGCGTTGTTTTGGGTTATTAAGCTATGACTAGGCCAGTATGGGTTTTTACTGGTCTAGCTTTTTATCAATTCAGTATATTCACTTAGAAATATCATTGAATGAAAACGATTGTTTGTATGCACAAGATATGTTTATGCATGAAAGGTCTTCATTCATTGGCCTACTCCTCAATAATCCTCACAAACCAATTATCAATTATGAACAAATTAAAACGATTGCTTGTAGGCATGGTTGCTTTTTTTGCGGCAATATTGGCGCCAGCATACATGGTAAATGCGCAAGATTCAAAATTGCTTATCAATGGCTTAAACTTGGCGCAAATTGCAAAAGTCTCATCTAGTAGGGGTGGATTTGGTGTGAATGGACTTAATGATGGACTGGTTCCAGTGAATACTGGCAACAATCGTCAAGGTGGTGGTAATAATCGCCCCCAGCCAAGAGCTAATATTTGGGTACAATATGATTGGGAAGAGCCAGTAACTACTTCTGAAATTGGTTTATTCTGGTGGAATTTTAATAACAATGTTCGATTACCAGAACAGTATCGGATTTCATTTTGGAATGGTACTGCTTTTGTGCCCGTTGAAAATGTGGATGGCTTAGGTAAAGCCAATAATCAATTAAATATTACACGGTTTAAAGAATTGACCACCACACGCATACGCATTGAATTAGATTCGGCCGATCGTGGCGTTTCAACTTTGCTTGAGTGGGCGGTTGTAAAAGCACCACAATCTCCTAACCCGAAACCAGTAGTGTCTGCGGGTATTGATCGGGATGTAATCATTAATGGTAAAACCTATTTAGATGCTTCTGTTAAGTCTGTAACTCCAATTACCAAACTTGAATGGCAAAAAATTTCGGGTCCTGGCAATGTGCAATTTGAACAACCAAATAGTGTCAAGAGTACTGCATCATTTACAGCAATTGGTGATTATGTTTTAGGATTAACTGCCACTGAAGGTAATTTGGTTAAAACAGCAACTTTATCAGTTAAAGTGCACAATCCACCACCAGTGAATCGATTAGATGTGGTGTATACAAAGAAATATAAAATAGACAATCGCCTTTGGAATGATCGAGCAAAAGCAATGATTGTTAATTGGATTCCCTATTGCATTGCGCAAAATGAGCGGACCGATTTAACCAGCGGCCAAGGTGGGATTGATAATTTTATTGAAGCTGCGAAAGCTTTAAAAGGATTGCCCCATCAACGTCATAAAGGGTATGTGTTCTCTAATGCTTGGGTACATCAAACTGTTGAATCTATTTGTATTGCTTTAATGGTTGATCCACAAGGTGATCAAGAAATCATTGCAGCGCAAGCTAAAATGAAAGAGGCTTTGGAAAGATGGATACCTATTATTCTTGCAGCACAAGAATCAGACGGTTACTTGCATACAGCCTATACTTTGCGTGATACCACACGTTGGAAAAATCGTTGGGATCCTAGGAATAGGGGAGATCACGAGGGCTACGTTGCTGGTTACTTTATAGAATCTGCCATCAACCACTATACACTCACCAATGGTAAAGACAAACGTTTGTATGATGCTGCTAAAAAGCTGGCAGATTGTTGGGTTAAGAATATTGGTACTGGCCCCGGACAAAAAGTTTGGTACGATGGGCACCAAGAAATGGAACAAGCTTTGGTTCGTTTTGGTCGATTTGTGAATGATATGGAAGGCAATAAACGCGGCGATGCATATGTTAAGTTGGCTAAATTTTTATTAGACAGTCGCAACAATGGATCTGAATACGACCAAAGTCATGTACCAGTTCAACAACAATATGAAGCTGTAGGGCATGCTGTAAGAGCTACATATAATTACTCAGCAATGGCTGATGTGGCTGCCGAAACTGGAGACGTAGATTATCAAAGTGCAGTTATGTCTTTGTGGAGCAATATGATTAACAAGAAATATTATTTCACAGGCGGTATTGGAAGTGGCGAAACATCTGAGGGCTTTGGTCCAAATTATTCATTGCGTAATAATGCCTATTGTGAGTCTTGCTCTAGTGCTGGGTTAATTTTCTTTCAGTATAAGATGAATTTGGCCTATCACGATGCAAAGTATGCTGATTTATATGAGGAAACTATGTACAATGCATTATTAGGCTCATTAGATTTGGATGGGAAAAATTTTTATTACACGAATCGGTTATCTGAAGCGCAACCGAGAGATCCCTGGCATGTATGCCCATGTTGTGTGGGCAATATCCCAAGAACATTGTTAATGATGCCTACTTGGACTTATGTTAGAGGACCCAAAGCATTGTATGTAAACATGTATATGGGCAGTACCATTAATGTTGAAAATTTCGCAGGGACAGATGTAGAAATGGTGCAAAAAACTAACTACCCATGGGAAGGGGCTGTTGCAATTACGGTTAATCCCAAAACGTCCAAAACATTTGCAATTTATGTTCGTGTACCTAATAGAACAACCAGTGAATTGTATATGCCCGATAAAGAAGTGAAAGGATTAAAGTATTTAAAAGTAAATGGTAAAACAGTGCCGATTCAAATGGATAAAGGGTATGCTGTGATTAATCGTACTTGGAAGAAAGGCGATAAGATTGAATTTGAAATGCCTATGGAGGTTCAAAAGTTTAAAGCCGATGAGCGTATTCAAGCCAATCGTGGTAGATTAGCACTGCGTTATGGGCCATTGGTGTATAATGTAGAAACTGCAGATGGTCAAGACATCAATAAAGCCATTGATGTCAATAAGCCTTTGACAACTGAATGGCGGAATGATTTTCTGAGAGGAATGATGGTGATTAAAGGAGCTTGGGAAGATGGTACCCCATTGATTGCAATTCCAAACTATGCAAGAACCAACCGATTAGATGGAAAAGTGCCGGCTGCAGTTACCACCACTTTACCAACTGAAGCCAATGAGCCGCCACAAAGGATTCAAAATAGACCCGTAGCTTCCCTTATTTGGATAAAAGAAAAACAATAGTCAATTAACTTGCCATACCCTTAGCAGATAGAGTAAACATCATTAAACTATGAACATGTCTAAATTTTATATCCGCATCATTTTTTCTATTGTATTGTTTACATCCAATAGCTTCTATACTCATGCGCAAAGTGGAGACCAAATATTAGACGGCATTGGTGAAACAGGTTTGATTGCGCGTTATATTTTTAATGGTGATACAAAGGATTGGTCGAGGAATAATTTACATGCTGGTTTTCAAGGAGGGAGTGATTTGCAATTTGTAAATGATGCAAGATTTGGTAAAGTATTGGCCTTAAATGGAGCGCCTAAATCTTTTTTAACTGTACCAAGTGAGGCACTCAATGATTTAGAGTCTTTGAGTATTTCAGGATGGATTTATCTGAGATCAAACGCTACAAACCAAACCTTTTTTTCAATTGCACAACAAACCAATCAACTGCTTTTTTCCGCTACAACATCTGGTATTCCATTGAATAAATGGGTTCATTTGAGTCTGGTTTTTGATGTTGCTTCCAAAAGCATTAATACATTCATGGATGGCAGACCTTTGGGGGATCCCAAAAATTTTACTGCTGAATTACAGTCTATTTTTGGTCAACAATCTGAAAAAAACAATCAATTCTTTATAGGAAAGGCAAGTTTACCAACTGATTCAAATTTGAATGCGCTCTTAACAGATTTTAGAGTATATCGTATTCCTTTAACCAGAAGACAAGTGGTTGGCATATTTAATAATGCCAAAG
Source organism: Sediminibacterium sp. (assembly GCA_027490265.1). Lineage (GTDB taxonomy): Bacteria > Bacteroidota > Bacteroidia > Chitinophagales > Chitinophagaceae > Sediminibacterium. Next base: position 13,223 of record JAIXYL010000039.1, on the reverse strand, counting down.
GCAGTACCACAGGTGCTGCAGCGGTAAATACTCGTAGAGTTGAAGAAGGACTTCCAAAATTTTCACCTAATGAGCCACAATTATACAACGCTTATCTAGTGAAGGTTTCTGATGTGGAACTTGAAACCGAAGTAGGGGTTTTACCAAGATTTCCCAATTATGTTGATGGTGAGTATAAAAACGGAATGAATGGGCCTAAAGTTAGGGTGATTTGGCCTGCCGACTTAGACAATAACGCTGTTCTTCAACCAGGTCAATACACAGTTCTGGGAAGGGTTGCTGGTACAACATTTAAGCCCAAAGCCTTGGTTACCATTAAACCCGCTAGTACAAAAACTAAAACACCCGTTGCCAAATTATCTGCATTTAAGTTAAACCAAGTAACTCTAAAATCTGATGCATTGGGCAACGACACCAAATTCATGCAAAACAGAGATAAGTTTGTTAGAACACTTGCAAAAACTGATCCCAATGCGTTTTTGTTTATGTTCAAACATGCTTTTGGACAACCACAACCAGCTGGAGCAACACCATTAGGGGTATGGGACAGTAAGGATACTAAACTAAGAGGCCATGCCACTGGACATTATTTAACGGCCATAGCGCAAGCTTATGCAAGCACCAATTATGACCCAACCCTTCAAAATAATTTTGCACAAAAGATGCAATACATGGTGGATGAGTTGTATCAATTAGCACAACTATCTGGTCGTCCAAAAGAAGTTGGAGGACCATCTGTAGCAGACCCTAGGCTGGTACCAGTTGGTCCAGGCAAATCTGATTACGATTCAGACTTAACCGATGCAGGTATTCGAAACGATTATTGGAATTGGGGTAAAGGGTTTATCAGTGCTTACCCTCCTGATCAATTTATCATGTTAGAAAAAGGGGCTAAATATGGTGGACAAAAAAACCAAGTTTGGGCCCCTTATTATACTCTTCATAAAATATTGGCAGGCTTAATGGATGTTTATGAAGTGAGCGGTAATCAAAAAGCCCTTGAGATTGCAACCAATATGGGTGATTGGGTATATGCGCGATTGAGTCAATTGCCCAAAGACACTTTAATTAAAATATGGAATACCTATATCGCTGGTGAATATGGCGGTATGAATGAATCGATGGCTAAGCTTTATCGAATTACTGGAAACAAAACATATTTGCAAACTTCAGCTTTGTTTGATAATGTGCGGGTTTTCTTTGGTGATACCAAACACTCACATGGATTGGCCAAAAATGTAGATTTATTCAGGGGGTTGCATGCTAACCAACATATTCCACAAGTGATTGGTAGTATTGAAATGTACCGCGCATCCAATGATCCTGACTATTATAAAGTAGCGGATAATTTCTGGCATAAAGTAGTTGGTGATTACGCATACAGCATTGGTGGCGTTGCTGGTGCAAGTAATCCTGCAAATGCAGAATGTTTTATTGCCCAGCCAGGCACTTTGTATGAAAATGGATTGTCTGCTGGAGGTCAAAATGAAACATGTGCCACATATAATATGCTTAAATTGACGAGCGACTTGTTTCAATTTGATCAAAGAGGTGAATTGATGGATTATTATGAGCGTAGTATTTACAATCATATTCTGGCATCAGTTGCTGAAAATAGTCCAGCCAATACCTATCATGTGCCACTTAGACCAGGCGCTATAAAGCAATTTGGGAATCCTAATATGACAGGATTTACTTGTTGCAATGGAACGGCTATTGAAAGCAACACCAAACTACAAAACACTATTTATTTCAAGCGCAACGATAACAAAGCCCTTTATGTTAATTTGTTTGTACCCTCCACATTAAATTGGACTGAACGCAATGTTGTCATTGAGCAAACAACTAATTTTCCAAAAGAAGACGAGACCAAACTGGTCATCAATGGCAATGGTAAATTTGATGTCCTCATCAGGGTTCCTGGTTGGGCTAAGAAAGGGTTTGTTGTGCAAATCAATGGCAAAGTGCAAGCCGTGAATGCTAAGCCTGGTACATATATCACTTTAACACGTCAATGGAAAAAAGGTGATGCTATTCATGTAAAAATGCCCTTTCAATTTCACTTAGATCCAATCATGGATCAACAAAATATCGCCAGCCTTTTTTATGGACCTATTTTGTTGGCTGCACAAGAAACAGAAGCCAGAAAAGACTGGCGGAAAATTACGCTTGATGCAACCGATATTAGTAAGTCTATCGTAGGTGATCCAAAACAATTGCAATTTACTGTTGGCGATGTTTTATTCAAGCCTTTTTATGATACGTACGGCCGGCATTCGGTTTATTTAGATGTAAAGTTGCAGTAAAGCAATACATGCACTTATTCAGTCATCATTGAACAAACGTATAGTGTTACCACTACAGCTTTACAGTTATTTATGCAAAAGTTGCATTTCAGTACAGATGTAGTAATAAATATCATGGTGGATTAACAGTTTATTGTAAATTGGTCTTGGCGGTCTAAATATCCAACCAAAAACCAATTTATGAGAAGCATTTCTACACTTCTTGCTGCACTGTTATTGTGCTTTTTGTCTACTTCAGTTGAATCTCAAAATACGAACGCACTTCAATTTGATGGTGTAGATGATTACATTTCAATTCAGCAACCCTATAAGCAGTATACAACAGCCATCACAGTAGAATTTTGGCTTTATACAACTAATACCAATTTACCGGTTGGATCCATTATGGGTCAAGCCACTCCGGGCATCGATAATCTTGCAACAAATGTTTGGATGATGCAACCCAATGGTGATGGAACTATGTCGTTTTTAGTTAATGACGCAGGAACATGGCGCAGCAATGGTAGAGCAAATATTTTAACCGGCTGGCATCATTATGCTGGTGTTTCTAGTGCCAACAATACAAGTTTTTATATTGATGGAGTTTTGGTAAATGCTGGTGCTGGTATTAGTACAGGGATTGTGATCAATAATAATGCTGTCATTCATATTGGTAAAGACGTTCGAAAAGACCAGTCAGGATATGGACAATTTATGATGGATGAATTGCGCATTTGGAGCAGAGCACTTTGTGCGGATGAAATATTTAGCAGACGCAATTGTCCAATTAGTGCAAGTAATGCTTTGCAACAATATTATGGGTTTAATCAAGGCATCAGTGCCGCGGATAATGCATCAGAAATTATTTTAAACGACATCAGTGGCAATAATAGAAATGGCTCACTGAATCAGTTTGCATTAAATGGGACTATGTCTAATTGGATCAGTTCTGGTTTTACTAATTCAGTCGCTTGTAATACGTATGTTCCAGCAAGTGTGAGTATCGGGGGTAATTTGTCAATCTGTCCAGGTACCAATACCATTTTAAATGCAAGTATACCTGGTGGTAAATGGTTGAGTAGTCAACCAAATATTGCATTTGTTCATCCTAATAACGGAACTGTAACCGCTGTATCATCAGGTACTACTACGATAACATATACAACCGCATGTGGTGCTGAATCATCAGTGCAATTAGTGGTCAAGCCAAGACCAAGTTCTGTTGTTACGATTAATGGCGCAGCGGCAATATGTCCGGGCAATTTTGTAACGTTGAGTGCCATTGCTTTGCCAGGTAATAGCTATCAATGGTTTAATAATGGCAATAGTATTAATGGGGCCAATGGCTCTACCTATAATGCAGCCAACAGTGGTGGTTACACCGTTCAAGTAAGTAATAATGGTTGTAATGCATTGCCTACACTTCCAGTATTTGTTTCTGCAAGAGATACCACTGCCCCAGTTTTTACTTCAACGGCAACCCTTGTAACACCCTTACAATTGAATGGTACCATTAGTGCCAATACATCATTGGGTGCTGTTGTCAATTATCAATTACCAACAGCAATAGATAATTGTAGTGCTGCTGTATCAGTTGTAGGAACACCAGCTAGTGGATCTGTATTTCCCATTGGCATAACGAAAGTTGTAATTGTAGCATCGGATGTATTTGGTAATAAAACTACTACACAATTTTCTGTTGAAGTGAAAGACAATGATGCACCAATCATTAATTGTTTACCAAATGTGTCATTCTGCACAAACAGTCAAGATGCCTCAGAAGCTTTGTTGAGTCTGCCTTTGCTTTCTGCTATTGATAATACCGATGAACTAAACTTTACTTATACTATTTCTGGTGCAACCAATAGAACAGGCATAGGTAACGATGCCAGTGGTACTTTTTTAGTAGGCAAATCTGTTGTTGTATTTACTGTGTCAGATATTTATGGCAATTCAAGTACCTGTCGTTTTGAAGTGACCGTAAATCCAAAGCCTACAGTAACCATACAGGCAAACGGGGAAACAACTATTTGCCCTTCGGGCACTGTTACATTAAGTAGTACGGGTCAATCAAGTTATTTGTATCAATGGTTCAAAAATGGTCAACCAATGCAACAGGCACAGTCAAATCTTATTGTAGCCAATGCAAATGGTCAATACCAATTACAGGTTACACAAAACGGTTGTACTTCTCTGATGTCCAATATGATTGAAGTGATCCTTCAAGATACCATTGCACCAAGATTTACATCTACTGCAACAATCCTTACGCCAATGCAAAATGGGGTGATACAAGCAACAAGTAGCACGGGTGCAATTGTGCAATTTAATTTGCCAAATGTCATTGATAATTGTGATGCAAATGTCAGCATTACTGCATCGCCAGTTAGTGGATCTGTGTTTCCGATTGGAACCACCATCGTCAATATTGAGGCTGTGGATGCTACGGGCAATAAAAACTCAATCAGTTTTTCAGTAACTGTTCAACAATCCAATGATGGATTGGCGCCAGTCATCACTGTGCCGCCGACACAAACATTGTGTGAAAACACAAGTGGCTTATATAATATACCTGCAATCAGTGCAATTGATAATTCTGGTGTTGCTACAGTTCATTATACCATTACAGGCGCAACACAACGCGCCGGAACTGGGTTTAATGTAGGTACTTCATTTAATGTAGGTAACAGTACCATTAGACTTACAGTGACTGATATCCATGGAAATATTGCTACAGCGTCGTTGGTAGTCACTGTCAATAAGGCCCCAGCCGTAACAATCACCCCATCTAATCCGGATGCTTTCTGTAATAAATTGGTATTGATGGGGAATAGCACTAGTACCATCAGTAACTATATATGGACTTATAATCAGCTTCCATTTGCCAGCACACCAACTATTTCATTAGACAATACAAATAGAGATGGGGCTTACAGTTTGGTGGTGAAAGATGCCAATGGTTGCCTTAGCCTTACACCTTTCACTTATACATATGCGAAGCAAGGGGTCATTAGTAATTATACCATTTTGGCCTTCAAGGCAGCTGAATTAAAGGAGCGCAATTTTGTACAAACGGGTAGTGTGGGTGTGATGAATAAAAAAGGGTTTGCATCCATCGGAAAAAATAGTACTGTGTCTTCTCCGGGTGCATTTGTAAGAGCACCTAAAATTGAACTCAAGCAAGGTGCAGTTGTTCCAATAAGATTGATTGGATTGGCCAGTATTAATTTACCGACCATGCAATACAGCACTGCCAATGTTCAAAACAGACCAAATTATCAATCAAGACCTGGCGCTACCGCTACGTTAAACGGAGATTACAAAAACGTGATGATCAAGCGCGGTTCTAATATCACTTTAACAGGTAGCAATTTTGGTAATATCCATATTGAAGAAGGTGCCATTGTTCGTTTTACCAATCGTGTGATTAATATGGCGCATTTGAAAGTAGGAAAGGGGCCACATAATGGCCAAACCAAAGTTCGTTTTGTAGAAAATGCCAGCATTCGTGTCAGCAAACATGTGCAGATTGAAGAGGATTGTTTTATCAATCCAGATCGATTTAATATCACGTTCTATTTGGGCAATCAATCCAGTTATGATTATTGCAATAAATACCAAAAGAAAAAGCACAATAGTCATGATGACGATGATGATGACGACGACGATGATGATGATGATAAAAAAGGAAGAGGCGATGGTGATCAAACATTTGAAGTACGTGGCGGCAATACCACTGTTATTGCGAATGTATATGCCCCTACAGGATCAATCATTGTAAAAGGCAGTGAAAGCTGTCATCAATCTCGCAGCACCATGGTGTATATGACTGGTTTATTCATTGGTTACGAAGTGGAAGGGGATGGCAAAAGCATTTTCTGGAATAATTACCAATGTGGATCTGCCAGCCCTATTTCTGGCGCAGATGCAATGCCTGTTTTCAATAAAACAACTGAAGAAGACACGATTGCAGATGAAATAGCTATCACAGTCATGCCAAATCCAAGTACGACTTATTTCACTTTGAAACTTGCGAGCAAATCTCAATTGCCTGTAAACATTAAAGTGGTAGATGCTAGCGGACGTTTGATTGATGCAAGGGCTAAGCAAGCTGCCAACAGTACATTACAGTTGGGTCACAATTATGCTGCTGGTCATTACTTTGCAGAATTTATCCAAGGTAATCAACGTAAAGTGGTACAGTTGGTAAAAATGAAGTAATTTTTGTGAGAAATCATTGCAGAAATTGCGCCATTTTAAACAGTATGCTAAAGTGAAATTTTGTTATTGGGTATTATTTTATTTGTTGCCTTTAAGTGTTTATGCTCAAAGCCAACCAATCAATATTATTCCTAAACCAGTCAATGTTCAAATAAGTGCAGGGGTATTTGTGATCAACGAACAGACAACAATTGCGGTTTCTAGCAAAGACATTGCCTTGTTTTCTGCAGCGGTATACTTGCAAAATATTATCAAAGATTTATCTGGGTTGGCTATACCCATTAATAAAAACGCCAAACAAAATATTTCCCTCAGGATTATTAATGACTCTAAAATTGGTCCTGAGGGCTATTATTTAACTGTTTTGAACAATGCCATTCAGATCAAAGCGAATACCAAGGTCGGTATCGTGAATGGTATTCAATCCCTTTTGCAAACATTGCCTTCAATCAGAACCAATGCGAAGCTTACGGTACCATGTATGGCCATCACCGATTATCCTCGATTTAAATGGCGGGGGATGCATTTAGATGTGAGTAGGCATTTTTTTGGCCCCAATGTCATTAAACAATACATCAATTTATTGGCCGCTTATAAGTTTAATACGTTTCATTGGCACTTGGTGGATGACCAGGGCTGGCGTATTGAAATAAAAAAATATCCAGCTTTAACAAATATTGGTGCTTGGCGGGTAGACTATACCCATCTTGTTTGGGGGAAAAGACCACAAGCTGAAAATGGGGAAGCCGCTAATTATGGCGGTTATTATACACAGGCTCAAATCAAAGACATTGTAGCGTATGCTGCAGAAAGAAATGTCACCATTGTTCCAGAAATAGAAATGCCAGGGCATGTGGCTTCTGCCATTGCTTCCTATTCATTTTTAAGTTGCACACAGCAGCCACAATTGCCTTTAACCGGCGGTAATTACACCAATATGTCGTCTAATTATTGTGCGGGCAATGATTCAGTTTTTCATTTTTTAGAAGATGTATTAACAGAAGTCATTCAATTATTTCCGTCTAAGTATATCCATATAGGCGGTGACGAAGTAGATAAAACATCTTGGAAAAAATGTACAAAATGCCAAGCACGCATACAAAAGGAAAAGTTGAATAATGAAGAGGAATTACAAAGCTATTTTATCAAAAGAATTGAGCGCTTCATTAATGGGAAAAATAGAAAAATGATTGGTTGGGACGAAATCCTTGAAGGCGGGTTAGCACCTGATGCTACGGTGATGAGCTGGCGCGGCGAATCTGGCGGGATTGCAGCTGCAAAAATGAAGCACGATGTTGTGATGACCCCGGGCAACCCTGTATATTTTGACCATTATCAGGGGGATCCCCTTTCTGAACCAATCGCTATTGGCGGGTTTAATACGCTTAAGAAAGTGTATGACTACGAACCCTTGCCTAAGGCCTTAAATGAACAAGAAGCTGGCTATGTTTTAGGTGCTCAGGCAAATCTTTGGACAGAATTTGTTACCACACCTAAGCAGGTTGAATATATGGTGTTGCCCCGTATGCTGGCTTTATCAGAAGTGTTGTGGAGTCCAAAATCGTCAAAAGACTGGACTGGCTTTAATGAACGTCTGCAATGGCACTTTAAATCTTTTGATCAACAAGGGCGCCATTACAGTAAGGGTAATTTTAAAGTGGACATTAAGCCCTTGTTGAAAGATGGCAAATTGTATGCTGCCCTCTCTACTGAAATGTATAAAGGGCAAATTCATTATACTGTGAATGGTATGCAACCTTCATTGCAAAGTCAATTATATGCCCAACCAATTGAAGTGAATCAATCAATGGTTCTAAAAGCTTCAACAGCTGTAAATGGCGAAATCAAAAGTCTTTTTCCTGCTGAACAACAATTTGTATTGCATAAAGCTATTGGTAAAAATGTACAGTATACTCATCCAATTAGCAGTAGTTATATGGCGGATGGCCCTAACGCATTAACCGATGGAATCAAGGGTAATACAACCATCCATCAATTCTGGCATGGTATTTTTGCAAAGGATTTGATAGCCGTTATTGATTTGACTGAATCAACAACCATACAAATGCTTTCCTTAGGCTGTTTACAGCATTATAATGATTGGATCATGATGCCTGAATGGGTCAAATTTGAAATTTCTGAGGACGGAGTGACCTATCGCGAAATCAAAACTGTCGCGAATACCATTGCGCTACAAAACAAAACAGCTTTGATCAATCAATTTACTGCTTCTTTCACGCCAGTGAAAACAAGATTTATAAAAGTAACCGCAAAAGTGCTTGATCAATTGCCCAAAGGGCATGCCGGAGAAGGTAAGCCTGCATGGATTTTTGCGGATGAATTGATTGTGGAATAGTATAGCCAAAAAAAATCTCATTTTTTTTGTAACAATACTTAAGTGCCTGCATCTAATTTAAAATTTAAATAGAGCAGATATGAAAATCAAGTTATTTGTTATCGCGTTATTATTCGTTTCAAGTCTTTCTGTAAATGCCCAGTCACCCTTTCAAGTGGTGGTAAAAGGCAAGGGAGAACCTATATTATTATTTCCTGGCTTCGGTTGTACTGGGGAAGTATGGGACGATTTAGTCGCAGAGCTTTCAAAGACCAATCAATGCCATGTTTTTACGTTTGCGGGCTTTGGAAAAGTAGCGCCTATTGAATCCCCCTGGTTCAGTAGTATCAAACAAGGTGTATTGGATTATGTACAACAACAACAATTAGTAAAGCCCATTTTATTAGGCCATAGTTTGGGGGGTACATTGAGTTTATGGTTGGCCTCAGAACAACCAGCAATGTTTAAAAAAATCATCGCAGTTGATGCGCTGCCCGCCACGGCTGCATTAATGATTCCCAATTATAATGGAGCGGTTATTCCGTATGATAACCCACAAAGCAAAATGATGCTTAATATGAGTGACGCGGCTTTTGCAGCAATGAATGCACAATCTGTTCCAATGATGTGTAAGAATACCGAAAAACAAAAATTGTTGATTAATTGGATGAATCAAGCTGATCGGAAAACATATGTTTACGGCTATATCGACATGCTTAATTTAGATTTGCGTGAAGCTATTGGAAAAATCAATATTCCAGTTGTTGTATTAGCCGCTGCTAACCCAGATATTGCTACGGTAGAAAAAACATATCAATCGCAATTTGCTAAATTGCCAGCAACTAAATTTGAGTATGTGGAAAATGCTGCTCACTTTGTTATGTTTGACCAACCAAACTGGTTTTTAAATAAGGTAAAGACAAATTTGAAGTAAAACTTTATATAGTGGACAAGAAAACACGCTTCAATCAAATATTTGATGGCCATTACGATAAAGTGTTTAGAATTTGTAAAGGATATTACAATGGTGATGAGGCTTTGGCAGCTGATACTACACAAGATATATTTATTAAAATATGGGAATCTTTAGATGCATTTAGAGATGAATCAAGTATAAGCACTTGGATTTACAGAATTTCAGTGAATACCTGTTTGATGTATTTGCGGAAAGTTTCAACCAAAAAGGAACATTCAACTGCAGAATTCCCCACTGTTATAGCTGAACCATATTCAAAAGAATATGAAGAGAAACTTAAAAAAATGTACAGTTGCATTCAACAATTAGATGAGAAAGATCGAATGATTATGCTCATGATTTTAGAAGGCATTGAATACGCCGAAATTTCAGCTGTTATTGGTTTGTCTGAAGATACTTTGAGAGTGAGGATACACCGAATTAAGAAAAATTTAAAACAATGTGTTCAAGATGGAAACATTTGATGAATTACAAACAATTTGGCGCATGCAGCCAAATACAGTTAAGCAAACAACTGCAGCAGCGTTGATGCAAAAAGGGGAAGCCTCTTTAAAACAAATACGCAGAGGTCATTTTGGAACCATCGCCATTATTACTATATTATTAGTGGTTCTCATTGGTTATTTTATTTGGGTTAAAGCTTTGAAGAATCCCAATTTGACCATCGGGTTATCACTGATGATTGTGGTCATGCTTGCAAGGGTTGTTTTAGAGTGGATCAGTAAACAACGTTTTAACAGCATTTCGTTAAATCTTTCTTTCAATGAGTATCGTGCTTCTGTGCAATCCTATTATATTTGGAGGAAAAAAGTACATACTGTTTTTATCCCAATGATTTATATACTCTACACCATTGGGTTCACGCTTTTGTTGCCTGCTTTTAAAGCTAATCTTTCCTACGGCATGTATCTTTATTGCGTCATCAGTGGCTATGGTTTTTTGGTAGTATTTGCTTTTTTTATGGTTCGAATATTAAAGAAAGAAATGAAAACATTGGATTTTTTAAAGAAGCTGGATTATTGATGTTACTGGTCAATTGATTCGTTTTATTTTTAATACTTTTGTCAAAAAAATTGCAAATCCTTTCCGCAATACTCAAGCTGATTTTATTGGTAGCGATTCAATTAATGATTGAACAAGCGCCACAATTGGTTTTAGGGCATCAAGAAATTACCATTAACCTCAGTTTTATTTTTATCATCAATTGTTTGATGTTGCTGTTTACGAGCAACTACAGATGGTTTTATTTATTGCAATTCATTTCTTTGGCTATTTACGCAGTTGTATTGGTGCCGCAGTTGTTCTTCTTTAATATGTTCAACTTTTATGCGCGCATGAATTATATATTCTTGAGCCCAGGTAATTTCATCATTGCATTTGTTTACTTGTTGATTGCAGCCGCAGCCATTACTGGTATTGCTTGGTTGCAAGTAAAGTTGATGAAAGGTATGGGTCGGCAGATATACATCATGCCGGTATTTGCGATTGTATTATTAATCACAAAACTTGTAGCTCCTACCGCGGTATTCATATCAGCCGCCGCCATTCCAACGAATAAGCCAAATTCTGAAAATAAGTCAATAATTCCTTGGCGTAAGCTATATATTGACTATATCGGTAATAACAATATTGAACAAATCCAAAAAGACTACAATAAGTTCTCCAAAGGCAAAACTGCCATTACGCCTTACCAATGTAACACAACCGACGACGAATCTACTACTTCATTAGCCCCCACCATTCAATATTTACAAGACACCAATGCCAATAAAGACTTTTTATTGTTGATGGAAAGTTGGGGAGAACTAGCAGAACCTAAAGCGCAAGAAAAGTTGATGCAGCATATACGCAACTTGTTTAACCAGCATGGGGCGGCGCTCACGACGCATTACCGCTTAACATTCGGGCGCACTTGTTTCCATGGAAATACCAGTTCAGCGGAAGGACGAGAACTACTCAATATGAATGATGAGGAATCTTACAGGGCCTTTTTAGAGCGAAACGTTAAGCCGCCCCATAATATCACTGCATTTAAAAATCAAAACGGGTATCATACTATTGCAGGCTTTACGGCTTCTAAACAATATGGCAGTAATATGAGCAATGCGGAAGGCTTTAGAAGGGCCCTTGGGTTTAAAAGCCGGTTTTATTACGAAGAACTCAGCCAACATTATAAAGACAATAAAGAAAATACCTACAAAGCTGTTTATGACGAGAATATGATCGACAGTATCCTCAACGAGAGTAAGCGTTACGAAAAAGTATTTGCTTATGCCCTCACGATTAACACCCATACGCCCTTTAGATTGGATGTAACAAATAATATTGACGGAAAGTATTATTATCAAATTAAGCGCCACCTATTTAAGTCATTTAAAGAGAGCCAACAGGCATACGATCAGTTCTATCGGATTGCATCAATTATTAACCATTTGTTTAAGCGGGTCGCTGAGGCACAATCCTTTGACCGCATACTCATTATTGGCGACCATGCCAACCCTGATATTCGCACCCGCGGCCTATATAACTTGAAAACGGTTCCATACCTAATTTTAGAACGGAGGTAACAATTTGGTAACATTCCCGTAACAATTGCGTAACACTACGGTAACATTGGGGTAACACTGCCAAGATACTTTTGCAGCATCAAAACTATTCAAGTGATGCAACAACCCCCGGTTATTAGAATTTTCCTCAGTTTTTTCATGACCATATTGGCTACTGCAGTGTTTTCGCAGGCCAAAATCAATGGTAAAGTCATTTCAACCAATAATGAAAGCTTATCAGGTACCTCAATTAAAGTAGAAGGTCCTACCAAAAGCACTGTAGCAGCAGATATTGAAGGTAGATTCAGCATTCCCGTTAAAGCTGGAAAGTATACGTTGACTTTTTCACGTGTTGGTTACCAAACCAAGGTATTAGAAGATATTGAAGTAAAAGCAGGTATTGAAGGCAACGACCTTAATGTAGTATTAGAAATCAAGACCACCACAACAGAAGTAGTGGTAAGATCATCAGCCCGTAAGGAAAGCTCTAATGCCATGATTGTGTTCCAAAAGACCAACACAGCCATGTCTAGTGGATTGGCAGCAGATTTTATTAGAAGAACACCAGATAGAAATACATCAGACGTCTTAAAGCGTGTGAGCGGTGCTTCTATTCAAGACAATAAGTTTGTAGTGGTACGTGGATTGAGTGATCGTTATAACCAAGCTTTATTGAACAACGCTTTAATGCCAAGTTCAGAGCCTGATAAAAAAGCATTCTCTTTTGACATCATCCCAGCGGCAATGATTGATAATATTATTATCAATAAAACCGCTACACCCGATTTGCCAGGTGAATTTGCGGGCGGATTGGTGCAAGTGAATACCAGAGATATCCCTACCCAACACCAATTGAACGT